>JBDSIB010000043.1:0-21427 GCA_039918155.1 Ferruginibacter sp. | reverse complement strand
TTCAAACCCGGGACTGGACAAAAAAATGGGATGGAAGATTTAAAGGGCAACCTGCAGACCCGGGAGCTTATGTATGGATACTTACTTACACTGATTCTGTATCTGGCAGAAAAGTAGCTCAAAAAGGAACCAGTATATTAATCAGATAGCCGAAATTTTAATTGTATTTTTTTTTAGAGAAACACGTAAGCGACTTAGCCTTATAGGTGCATTTTAATTATTGAATGTTTATAATATCTTTACCCTGCTTATGATTAAAAGGATAATTATATTATTTTGTTCCATATTTTTTATTGCATTTAACTTACATGCGCAGAATTGTAATGGAAAAGGACAAACTCCATCATTTGCAATTCCCGTTTGTGGAACAAAAACATTTTCGCAACCACTTGTTGCCAATTGCCCTGGCAATAAAATTCCAAGCAATTCCAGTTGTACTAACTATACTTCCAGTGCTTCTTATTGGTATAAATTTCATTGTTATCAAACAGGCACCTTAGGTTTCATTATAGATGGCGTAGATGTTAATGATGATTATGACTGGGAAGTATTTGATGTAACAAATATAGATCCCAACAAAGTTTTTTCCGATCCATCGCTACAGATATCTTTAAATCTTTATGGTGCTCCTCCTGGTGTAACTACTCCTTTTCCTAATACTCCAACCGGCTGCTCTTCTCAGGGAAATAGAAGTATAAATTGTGAAGGAACTGTAAATAGCTCTCCGTTTAATCAAATGCCTGCAATTACTGCCGGGCATGATTATTTATTAATGATAACAAATTTCAGCGCATCCGGCCTGGGGTATTCTTTAGATTTCAAAGGTGGTTCAGCAAGCATTACAGACCCTTTAATGCCTCACCTAAACAATGCTACTCCCACTTGTGATGGTATGCAGATAAAAGTAAAGCTTAATAAAAAAATGAAATGTACATCCCTGGCTTCAGATGGCAGTGACTTTTCAATAAATATTCCCGGCACAACTATTACTGGTGCGGCCTCCAGCCAATGTGTACTGGGCTTTGATATGGATTCAGTCACGCTTTCATTATCGTCTATATTAATGCCTGGCAATTATACACTCACCATAAAAAATGGCACAGATGGTAATACTGTAGCTGATAATTGCGATCAGCTTATCCCGGTTGGAGAAAATGTTCCGGTAGTTGTAGTGCCAATATTACCAACGCTACTAGATAGCATTACTAAACCCACCTGTGCTCCTCAAACACTGGAACTTGTTTTTAAAAAGGGAATTAAATGTAACAGCATCGCCGCAGATGGAAGCGATTTTATAGTTACAGGTCCTGTACCTGTTACCGTTAGTAGCGTTACGGGGAATTGCGCTAGTGGTATTTCATCAAAAATATTTGTAACACTTTCTGCGCCTTTGCAAACAGGGGGAACTTATACAATTACTCTAAAACCCGGCACGGATGGCGGAACGCTCACTGATGAATGTAACAGGATTACACCACCCTCTTTTTTAACATTCAATATAAAGGATACTGTAAATGCCGGTTTCACTTATAATATTTTATATGGTTGTGCTGAAAATTCTGTGAGCTATAATTATCAAAATAAAAATGGCGTAAACAGTTGGAAATGGACCTTTGACAGTATTCGTACTTCTGCTACGCAAAATCCTGTTATTAGCTATACTGATTTTAGAGATCAAAATACAAGATTCATTGTTTCAAATGGTTTTTGCAGTGATACCAGTTCTCAAAAGATCAGTTTTGATAATTACATCAATTCCGATTTTGAAATTACCAACCTGGTTTGTCCGGGCGACCTGGCAACACTAAAAAATAATACCATTGGCAAGTTTATTACAAACTGGACCTGGATATTTGGTAATGGAAATACAAGTACCCTGAAAGACCCGCCAAACCAGTCTTATACAAATCCTGACCTCGGCACTATTGCAAAAATTCCAGTGCTTTTAATTGCACACAATAGTTTTGGTTGTAACGATACTGCCGTAAAATATATACAGGTAGTTAGCAATTGCTTTATAGCTGTGCCCACTGCGTTTACCCCTAATGGTGATGGCATCAATGATTATTTATATCCGCTAAATGCTTACAAGGCATTAGACCTCAAATTCAGTATTTACAACAGGTTTGGCCAACGGATATTTTATACAACCGACTGGACAAATAAATGGGATGGAAGAGTAAAAGGCCAGCCGGCAGATATGGGCACTTATGTTTGGATACTTACATACACCAATTCAGATACACACCGGCAGGTAGCGCAAAAAGGTACAAGTATTTTAATAAGATGATTTTTTGTACCAGGCATTTTTTTTCATAGCATCATCGTTGCGTCGCATTACTTTCATCAGCATACCTTTCAGCATCTTTTACCTAAGCGTAATAGGTCCGTTCTCTTCGCAGTTTGTTTTATTAATTCACTCCTTTCTTTTTGCTAAGTTTGCAGCAAATAATTTTGTATGGAATACAAACCCGTTTACTACAGCGAATACCTGCAACTGGAAAAAATTATAGATGCTCAACATCCAGTAAGTTTTGAAGAAGGAAATAAACCGGCACATGATGAAATGCTTTTCATTATCATTCACCAGGCTTATGAGTTGTGGTTTAAGCAGGTATTGTTTGAAGTAAATGCGGCAGGTGAAACAATGAACCGCCCGGCACTAAATGATAACTCCCCGGAGTTGCAAACTGTTGTACACCGTTTACAAAGAGTAACTACCATTTTAAAAGTATTGGTGCAGCAGATAGATATTTTAGAAACAATGACACCAATGGATTTTCTTGATTTCAGGGATATGCTTCGGCCGGCGTCCGGTTTTCAAAGTACACAATTTAAAACCATAGAAGCCAGGCTGGGCCTAAAATACGAGCAAAGGCATGGCAAAGAATATTATACATCTCAACTGAAAGAAAATGATATTGAAACAATCAAAACAGCCGAACACTTACCCTCTGTAATTGAATTGGTTAATAAATGGCTGGAGCGTATGCCCTTTGCAGAAGATGCACAATACTGGAGCAAAGGAGAAGCCGAAACTTTTTGGGATCATTATGAAAAAGTATATGATGAAAGTTTGTCGGAAGTAGAAAAAAATAATATTAATTTTTATAAAAAGGTTTTCTTTAGTGATGAACAAAATAAAGAAAGATCATTAAGTCCGAAAGCATGCAGGTCTGCACTTTTTATTATGCTTTATCATGGCTACCCAATGCTTGAGTTACCTTTTCAATTGCTGGATACACTTTTGGAAATTGATAACCAATTAGGCAACTGGCGCTACAGGCATATCAACATGGTACGCCGCATGATCGGCACACGCATTGGCACCGGCGGCAGTACCGGCGCAGGTTACCTGCAGGGGGCTATGGATAAACATTATATTTTTAAAGAAATTTCGCAACTGAACAGCTTTTTAATAGACCGTAGAAAACTACCGACTTTGCCAAAAGAACTGGCGGAGAAGTTGGGCTATAATTTTTAATTAGTTCGATGCATAGAAAGGATGTCGCCAAATGATATGCTGTACAAGTGAGTGACACAACGCTGAGGCCATGAAAAACAAATGCTGGTAACAAAAAAATTATACCAGTTCTTTTAATTTTTCTACTACAGCATCCACTTCATCTTTTGTATTGTATTTACTAAAACTAAAACGCACCGTTATCTGGTTAGGATTATTATTAATAGCACGGATAACATGGCTACCCTGCTCAGCACCCGATGTACAGGCACTTCCGCCGCTTGCACAAATATTATTTATATCCAGGTTGAATAAGATCATTTCTGATTTTTCTGTTTTAGGAAAACTTACACTAAGCAAAGTGTAAAGACTGTTACCTAATGTATCTCCATTAAAACTAACGCCGGGAATATTTTTCTTCAACTGCTCGTGCATATAATACTTAAGTGTACCTACATAAGCGCTGTCTGTTTCATGATTTGTAGTTGCAATTTCAAGTGCTTTTGCAAAGCCAACAATGCCATAAATATTTTCAGTACCGGCACGCATGTTACGTTCCTGTCCGCCGCCATGTATCAATGGTTTTATCCGTACATTCTCATTGATGTATAAAATACCAACACCTTTTGGGCCATGAAACTTATGGGCAGCACCTGTTATAAAATGCACCGGTGTATTGCGAAGATCAAAAGGAAAATGACCAACTGTCTGAACAGTATCGCTATGAAAAATAGCATTGTATAATTTGCATAAATTTCCTACTTCATAAATATCGAGTATGTTTCCAATTTCATTGTTACCATGCATCAATGATACCAGGGTTTTCTCTTCTGATGCAGCCAGTAATTTTTCCAGATCTTCTATATCAAGATGCCCATCGGGCAACGTTTTTACATAGCTAACTTTAACCATGTCCATATTATCAAGATGTTCCACACAATGTGTTACGGCATGATGTTCAATATGAGATGTAATTATATGTTTGCAGCCAAGGTCTCTCACAGCAGCATATATGGCTGTATTATCACTTTCTGTTCCGCCGCCGGTAAAAAATATTTCTGCAGGGTGTGCGTTTAATAATTTAGCTACTGATTTACGGGCAGACTCAATTGCAATTTTAGTTTCTCTTCCATAAGAATAAATGGAGGAAGGATTTCCGAATTTCTCAGTAAAATAAGGCATCATTGCCTGTAAAACTTCTTCGTCTAAAGCAGTGGTAGCAGCATTGTCAAAATAAATCCGGCTCATTTTTTCTTCTTTTAGGTTTAGGTGATATACAGTTTACATAGCTTCCTGTATATCTTTCATAAGGCGCATTGCAATATTATTTGCTGTAGTTTCAAAATTACTTTCAGAATAAATGCGGATTATTGGTTCAGTATTACTGGTTCGCAAATGTACCCAATCATTTTCAAATTCAATTTTCAGTCCGTCATCCGTATTTATCGGTTGATTTTTGTATTTGCTTTTTATTTTTTCAAATACAGTTTTTACATCTACGCCATTCTCTAACTGTATTTTATTCTTACTTATAAAGTAATCGGGATAAGTACTACGTAATTTCTTAATACTTTTCTTACTATGTGCAAGGTGTGTAAGAAATAATGCAATACCAATAAGCGCATCTCTTCCATAATGCAGATCAGGAACAATAATGCCACCATTACCTTCGCCACCAATTACTGCATTTACTTCTTTCATTTTATTTACCACATTCACCTCTCCTACTGCGCTTGCAAAATATTCGCCCCCATGCTTTAACGTTATTTCCTTTAATGCCTTTGTAGAAGACATATTGCTTACCGTATTTCCTTTTGCTTTACTCAATATATAATCAGCTACTGCCACCAAAGTATATTCTTCGCCAAACATGCTTCCATCTTCGCACACAAAGCAAAGCCTGTCTACATCAGGATCTACAGCAATACCAAGAGACGCTTTATGTTGTACAACTTCCCTGCTTAAGCCAACCAGGTTTTCGGGCAAAGGCTCAGGGTTATGGGCAAAATTGCCATCTATTTCACCATTTAAAATAATAATATCTTTTACACCCAACGCATTTAATAATGGAGGTAGCGCTATTGCACCGGTACTGTTTACGACGTCTATCACTATTTTAAAGTTGGCAGCCGCAATTGCTTCTACATCTACTAATTTATATTTTAAAATAGCTTTTATATGATTGTCAATAGTTGTAGTATCAGCAATGCATTTTCCTAAATTTAAAACAGTTGCAAAATCAAAGGCTTCTTCTTCTGCCAGTTTCAATATCAATTGTCCTTCCTCTCCGCTGATAAACTCCCCTTTGTTGTTTAATAATTTCAGTGCATTCCATTCTTTTGGATTGTGACTGGCTGTAAGAATAATGCCACCATCGGCTTTTAATTGTACGACTGCCATTTCTACTGTAGGTGTAGTACTGAGGTCAGTATCAATTACATCTATACCAAGGCCATTCAGTGTAGCGATAACGATATTTTTTACCATCATGCCGCTAATGCGTCCGTCTCTGCCGATAACAACTCTTTTATTTCCGGAAGTTTCTTTGGAATTCTGCTGCAGCCAGGTACCATAAGCGGCGGTGAATTTCACAATATCAAGCGGTGTCAGATTATCGTTTGTACATCCGCCAATCGTTCCTCTAATACCGGATATACTTTTTATCAATGCCATCAGTTACTTTTTTAGGGATTGCAAATATAATAAATATGGTTTTGGAAAATACAAATGATATGCCTGTTTAGCTGGCATAAAATATTTTACCAGTCATTAGCAACTGCTACCTTTGTTTTATGCAAGAGCAATGGTTTAAAGATTGGTTTAATTCAAAATATTATCATCTTCTTTACTTTAACAGGGATGCAAAAGAAGCCGCTGCATTTATAACCAGGCTTATTGAGTATTTAAAACCACTACCAGCCAGTAAAATGCTGGATATTGCCTGCGGAAAAGGAAGGCACTCCAGGCAATTGGCAGCCAGTGGTTTTGATGTAACCGGCATTGACCTGAGTGAACATAGCATTGGAGAGGCATTAAAATATGAAGCCGATAATCTACATTTTTATCAGCACGATATGCGGTTGCCTTTCTGGATAAATTACTTTGATTATACATTTAATTTTTTTACAAGCTTTGGCTATTTTAAAACGCAGCGTGAGCATGATAATGCGATAAGGACCATTGCAGGTTCGCTAAAGCCGGGTGGTACATTTGTAATGGATTATTTAAATGTTCACTATGCAGAGGATAAAACAATTCATCATTCTGAAAAAGAAATAGAGGGTATTAATTTTATTATTACCAAATGGTACGATGAAGATTTCTTTTATAAAAAAATAATGATAGAAGATGAAACCCAGAAAGTACCATTAGTTTATACAGAAAAAGTTGCCAAATTCTCACTCGGTGATTTTACTGAAATGTTTGCCTATCAAGGGCTGCAGATACAGGAAGTATTTGGGGATTATAATTTTGCAAACTATGATATTAATAAATCGCCAAGACTTATTATGATCGCAAAGAAGGTTCGTTAGTATCTTCTACTCTTTACTTACACTACCACCACTGCTGACATTTTGTGTAACTGTGCCACCACCTTTATAGTTAACACTACCTCCGCTGCTGGCGCTTGCATTAAGACTTACACTGCTTTGCACATGTGCATTTGCACCACTACTAACAGAAACCACCGCATTCTCCGTTAATAGATCAGAAGCATTTACAGATGCACCGCTGGAAGATTCTGCATTGAAATTTTTAGTGCGGCCTTTTAAGGTTACTTCACCGGCGCTGCTGGTATTTGTTGAGATAGAAGGCGCATCTACTGCAGTTGTAATTTTAGAACCGCTGCTGGCATCCAGCTTAATTTCAGCTGCATCGACCAGACCATCTTTTACTTCTACTTCAGAACCGGCAGAAGCATTTATACTATTGATAGAAGGAGCAGTGATATAAATTTTTAAATGAGCATTGGTCAGGCTGTTCTTTTCAATTCTGATATGCAATACACCATTGCGTACTTCTGTCTCAATACTTTTGATAAGATTATCATCTGCTTCCACAATCAAACCTGTGGTAGCAGCTTTTTTAATTTCCACATCAAAGCCACCACCGACCTGTACGCCTGTGAACGCTTCCGTATGACGGTTTTCGGTAACAATATTTCCGCTGCCGGTTATATTATAACACGAGGATAAAAGAAATACTGAAAAGAAGAGAATTAATAAATTTTTCATAACTATTTTTTTAGTTTGTTATATACTTTGCACAAAGATTTATAATAATAGGCACAATACAAATCTTTATTACATAAATGGGACTAAGCGATGTTTGACATCAGCCCATCCTTTCCAAAAGGGAGAAGTTAAAAGCAGAGAAAATACTTCCATAATAAATGCTGATGATGCACTACAGCTGAGCTTATAGCCCCGACAGCAGTGGATACCCCGGTGAAGCCTTCTCCCAGGCCTGTGCCGGAGTAGAAACGCATGGCGGGACCGAAGTTGACAAAAGAAAGTTTGCCGGGCTTCTACTGGTTTTAATTATGACAGGTAATTAATTTACATTTGCACCCATTATGACAGATAAGATATTGATACTTGATTTTGGATCGCAATACACCCAACTGATTGCCCGTGTGGTGAGAGAAGCAAATGTGTATTGTGAAATTATTCCGTTTCAAAAAGAGATCAGTTATGATCCGATGTTGAAAGGCGTTATTCTTTCGGGCTCGCCATTTTCGGTAAATGAAGCAGGTGCACCTTCGGTAGATATTAAGGCAATAGCTGCAAAAGTACCGGTACTGGGTGTGTGCTATGGCGCTCAACTGACTGCAAAATTATTTGATGGTATTGTAGATAAAAGTAATAAGAGAGAATATGGCCGGGCAAGTTTCAGCATTACAAAAAAGGATGAGTTATTTAATGATGTTGCGGAAACATCACAGGTGTGGATGAGCCACAGCGATACGGTAAAAAAATTACCGGAAGGATTTGAATTATTGGGAACAACAGAAAGCATTCCGGTAGCTGCTTTTAAAAGTGATACGATTGCTGAGCACCCGGTTTATGGATTGCAGTTTCACCCGGAAGTATACCACTCAACGGAAGGAAAAAAAATTATTAAAAACTTTTTAATAAATACTTGTGGCTGTAAACAGGATTGGACATCTGCACATTTTATTACTGATACAGTAGCTGCATTAAAAGAGAAACTGGGCAATAGCAAAGTTGTAATGGGCCTTAGCGGTGGCGTGGATAGTACGGTGGCTGCAACGCTTATTCATAAAGCTATTGGAGAAAATTTGTATGGCATTTTTGTAGACAACGGTGTGCTTCGCAAAAACGAATTTGAAGAAGTGCTTGAAATTTATAAAAAGCTTGGTCTTAATGTGAAAGGTGTAAATGCCCGGGAACATTTTTATAAAAAACTTTCAGGCAAAGTATTACCGGAAGATAAACGCAAAGCGATCGGCGGAGGGTTTATTGAAATTTTTGATGAAGAGGCACATAAAATAACCGGGATAGAATTTTTAGGTCAGGGCACTATTTATCCGGATGTGATTGAATCTGCTGCGGTACATGGACCGTCAGTAACTATAAAATCGCACCACAATGTGGGTGGCTTGCCGGAAACAATGAAACTAAAACTTGTGGAGCCACTACGCTCATTATTTAAAGATGAAGTGCGGAAAATTGGTGCAGAGCTTGGTATACCAGCGGATATGTTGAATCGCCATCCGTTTCCCGGCCCGGGACTTGGAATAAGGATCTTAGGAGAAATTACTGAAGAAAAGGTACGGTTATTGCAAGATGCTGATGCTATTTATACGGAGAGTTTAAAAAAGTTTGACTTGTATGATAAAGTGTGGCAGGCAGGTACTATTTTATTGCCGGTGAAAAGTGTGGGTGTAATGGGCGATGAAAGAACTTATGAATTTACTGTTGCTTTAAGAGCAGTAACTTCAGTAGATGGAATGACGGCGGACTGGGCTCATTTACCTTACGATTTTTTAGCACATGTAAGCAATGAGATAATTAATAATGTAAGAGGAATAAATAGAGTGGTATATGATATAAGCAGTAAGCCACCTGCAACAATAGAATGGGAATAATGAATTTAAAAAAAGCCATGAATAAAAAAATTACAGTTGCTTTAATATTACTTACCGGGCTTTTCAATGCTAAACAAGGGTTTACACAAACAAAACCTGCAGATTTTAAAACATATAAGGTGGCGATTTTTGCACCTTTATACCTGGACTCTGTTTTTACCCAGGATCAATATAATTATGGAAAGAATTTTCCAAAATTTTCGTTGCAGGCACTTGATTTTGTACAAGGAGCACAGGTAGCATTGGATAGTATGCCTTTGTACAATGGAAATATTCGTGCAGCTATTTACGATTCAAAATCATACACACAGCCAATTGATAGTTTGATTGCACACAAATCTCTGGATAGTTTGGATCTTATAATTGGCTCAGTGAAAGATGAAGATTTTACTCAGTTGGCTGATTTTGCAAAAGCTAAAAACATCCCTTTTATTTCCGCAACTTATCCTAATGATGCTGGTGTAACTGAAGATCCATTTTTGGTAATTGTAAACTCTACATTAAAGGCACATTGCGAAGCTATTTACAGTTATTTATTGCAAAGCCATGGTACAGATAAAATTTATCTTGTACGCAAGCCCGGTACACAGGAAGATAAAGTAGCAGATTATTTTAAGCATATAAATGCACCCGATGGAAGAGCTTTGTTGAATATTGAAACAATTGACATCAACAATAATTTTGATATTATAAAAAGTAAATTAGATAGCAACCGCAAATCAATTATTGTGGGTGCAAGCCTTAGCGAAGACTTTGCTACAAAATTGGCTGCAACCTGCGCCAGTCTTAACAAGGTCTATAACATTACTTTGATCGGAATGCCCAATTGGGATGGTTTCGCATTTATGAATAAAAAAATGTTCAAAGATTATCCTGTTTATTATACCTCGCCATATTATAATTATAAAAACGATACTCAAAGCAAAATGCTACAGGCTTTTTACAGGGACAATTACAATGGAATGCCATCTGACATGGCTTATAAAGGATTTGAGACCATTTTCATTTTTTGCAGATTGCTCACAAAATACCCTTCAGATTTTATGAGTCACCTGAATGATTATTCTTACAAAGTTTTTAGTGAGTATAATTTCAAGCCTGTTTTTCTTTCAAAAAAATCCGGTGTTCCTGACTACTTTGAAAATAAGCACCTGTATTTTATTAGGTCTGCTAACGGTGTTTTTTCAAAAGCGTGGTAGTAAAATAAAAACGGAATATTTTTACGATAAATTATAGGACTGTGCGATGCCAAAAGCATCATTACTATTGGTATCATTCAGGTAAAAAAGGATGATTGCTACCGTAAGAACAAATAATATAATAGCCCATATCCACCACCGATTGCGTGGACTAATCTCTTCTTCACTAAAATATTCTGACATTAAACTCGTGGTCGTATGCTTATCGCCGACAAGCATCTCATGCGAATCATCGGGATGAATGACTCTTTCTGCAGTTACTTCAGGAATAAAAGATATCCGAAGCTTTGTCTGTTTAAATTGTAATGAGCCTGCACTGCTCATGTAAAATTTTCCGGCATCGTTGAGTGGCATTTCTGTGTAAACATCCATGTTGCGTAGCCTGCGGCAAAATTCATCTAATTTAGATAGCGCTTCATCTGTAGTTGTATTTTTTTGCGCTGTTATGAAATTTACAAAATCATCTACAGGTCCTTCTTTTTCAGTAAACTGAATCAAGGGCGCTGGTGCGGCAATTTTCATTTCACCGTAATCAGCAATAGCATTTCCATCAACTATAGAAAGTGTGCCTACCGTAGGAAGGGGGCATTTTTTATTTTTAAACAAATATGAAGCAATTAAATCCTGCATTGATTTTTTGTAATTAAAAATGGATCAATATTCCGCCAAGTACATTGAGACCATACACCTGGTAATTGTGCCAGCGTTGATACTTATTGTCAAAGATATTGTTTACATCCATCCAAATACTGAATTGCTTATTTATTTGGTACTCTGCCCCGGCACTTAGATCAGAGCCGCCGGTAAATGCATAGCTGCTATTATTTTTTTGAAGTGCATTGCCACCGGCAAATAAATAAAAATCAGCCTTTAGCAATAATTTTTTCATTGCCCAATACCGCAATGAGCTTGTAAACTCCATTGGCACGGTATTCCAGGCTTTGCGGTTATCAGTAAGACCGGTATAGCCATTAAATGTAAGGCCTGCAGTAAGTGTAAATTTATCCTGATTAATATAGCTGATATCACCATGAACACGGAAATCCTTCATCTTACTTTCATTGCTTATCAGAAATGTTTTATTATCCGTAGCTGTATCATTTATGAACAATGCAAAATCATTGTACCTGATGATACTTGCTTTTGAACTAAAGTTGAAATGCTTGCCCACGGTTGCTTTTATGCCGCCATATGCTTCTGTTTCTTTTGTATTATTCTGAAATGTAAGTGGTCCTAAATACGGATTAATATCCGTCAGATTTTTGTAAGTATTTTTTATATATCGGCCTACCAGACCTGCCTGTAAAAGGAATACTTTATCCTGCACTTGTGCTTCCGCATAAATATTTGGCAACAATACAAACTTGCCATTGTTCCAGGTAGGAGTAACGCCGCCATTAATAGTAAATGCAGGAGAATGATAAATAAGTGCTGGCGCTATTGCGACTATGTTATTACTAAATTTTAAATTCGGGTTACCCTGGCCGTTATTGGAATAATTTGTAAAGTCACCTGTTCCTTCTACCTTAAAAATTACATTATCACCAAACTGTTTTTGTACAGGCAGATTTACTTTTAATGTAGTTTCGCTGGTTTTATCTTTATTGGTAAAAAAGTTAACTGCTACATTAGGATCGTAACTTAATTTCAGATCAGTAGCAGCAGTATTTCTTACACCAGCTGTCAAGGTGATATCTTCAAATTGCTGGCGTATATCACTCTTTTTAAAAGTATATAGATTGTGATCGTAGCCATACAGATAATAATTATTCTGGCTGAATGCAGCACTGCCGTAAAACTCGTTTCCTTTATTAAAATAACTGCCGGTTCCCTTTACCTGTAATTGGGAATAATCCTGGTTCTCTATTGAGTTACCTTTTGATGCAATGTAATTTCCGGTAATATTTACGAGACTTGTCTTGCCATCGCCGAAGCTAAGGCCTGCACTTAGAAAAGGTGTGCTGTAAGAACCAAAGCCTGCTTTTAAATAACGCCTGTTACCGAGGTATAAATTAGTATCCTGCTGCAAAGCCAAAGGCTTTAAAGAAATAGGCTGATATGCATAAAACAAATTCTGTGCAGGAATAGTGTATTGCAGATTTGGCCTCGAAGTATCTGCAACCAACTGTGAACCTGAGAAATTTATCTTAACCGAATTACGCAACACAGGCTGAAAAGTTGAATTGATATCAATAGACTGCTTACGTGTAGTATCTTTTTGCGCCAGCAATGTGCCGGACAAAAAACAAAAAGTACCTAATAAAATAATACGGCTGTACATATTTTTTTTATTGAAGATGATGGGTTGTTTGCTTATCATTTTAATTAATTGCCGATTTTAGAATTTTGTTTTTCCTCTGCTGTTGCCTTATCCAGTTTTTGCTGTGCTTCTGTTTTTAATTCCACAATGGTTGAATTTTTTGCAACACTTTCGTAAGTAGCTTTTGCATTAAAATAATCTTTTTGCTGCATGAAGATATCGCCGAGTAAAATGTAAGATTTGGTAACCCAGAAATCATAAGAACCGGTTTCTTTTATTACTGCCATTGCTGCTTTTTCTGCTGCAGTTGTATTGTTCAATGTCATGTAGCAATTGGCAATTTCATAACGGGCTTCTGCGCCCCAGGTTGCTTTATTAATTGCCGCACAAGATTTAAAGGAAGCAATTGCTGCATTGCAATCATTGGCGATCTGCTGTGATTTCCCCAACACTAAAAAACTGATAGAACGATCATCTGTAGTAATGCCTTTTTTAGCCAGTAGCTCTTTTGCTTCATTGTTTGCAGAGGCATAATCTTTCAATTGATAATCGCTGCGAACAAGGCCACGCAAAGCTTCCAGAATATTATCCTGGTTTACAGCATTGCTGCGTACTGATTCAAAATATTTTTTTGCGGATGCATAATCTTTCAATTCAAAATAATTGATACGGGCCGCTTCCAGGGATGCTTTTTCAAAATATTTATTAAGCCCTTTGCCATTTACGTATGCATAGCCCGCCAATGCGTTTGTCCAGTCTTTGCTTTTACCATAACAATCACTGCGTAAATAATTTGCATCAATTGCATAAGCACCATTTGCATAGCGGCTCAGGTAATTATTAAAGCCTGCTATTGCAGCAGCACAATCATTGGCATTGTATTTAAGCAATGCAGCGGTATAGGTTAATGAATCCGCTTCCGGAACAGAAACTGCTTTACCATTCTTCTTCATAAGGTCCACATACTCATTAGGCTTTCCTTCTTCTACATAAATATCTTTAATAATGCCCATGGCTTCATCCGCTTCAGATGATTGTGGATATTTCTGAATGAGTTGCTGATAGCTGTTCAGCGCCTGTGCGTTATTGTTGCTATTGTAATATGCCAATCCTAATTTTAAATAAGCTCTTGGTTTTAAACCACCGGCATTACTTGCATTAGATGCAAGAATATTATTAAGATAAGGAACTGCAGCATTGAATTTTTCATCAGCAATATAAGTAAGTGCAATTTCCATATTCACATCTGGTACAAGGCTGCTGGAAGGATATTGCTTAATAAGTGAATTTAAAATCCGTATTTTCTCTGTACTGTTTTTTACACCGGCTATCATGCCCTGCTGGTACAATGCATAATCACTTTGTGCAAGCGCATTTGCATTAATTGACTGGTACATACTGTTTGCTTTTGCAAAATCTTTCAGCATATAATAGCAATCTGCGCTGCGTAAATATGCGTCTTGCTGTACCGGCGTTGCTGAAGCAGATGTTGTTTTTGTTATCTGCTCAAAATAAGTAAGTGCCTGCTTAAAATTCTCTTTCTGCAGCCAACTGTAGCCAATGTCGTACCTGGCAGCAGTTGGTGTTGCTTCTCCCTGAGATGGCGCATTGCTTTGCAGGTAAACAGTTAGGTAACGTATCGCATCATCGTAATGCTGCAGGCGATAACCAATCTCTCCTTTCCAGAAATTTGCGTAAGGCAATAAACTTCCTGATAAAGTATTGGATAAAACTTTTGTTAACAGATCATCCGCAGCTAATAATTGCTGATCATTTATATATTCAATGGCACGGCCATACAAAATGCGTGGATAAGCTTTTTGCATAGATGCAGTTGGATTCTTAAAAGATTCATACAAAGCCAACGCATCATTGTAATTATTTGTATTGGTAAGAAGGTTTACCAGAATTTCTTTTGCTTCTGTATCATAATCAGAGTTTGGATAATCCCTTATATAATTTTTCATTTCTTTCAATGCAATATCCTGGTAGCCTAACTCGTAAGATAATTTTGCATAATTAAAACGGGAAACCTGTTGTTGTTTTTTATTGCTGCTGTTGTAAGCACTATACTGAAAAGCATTACGGGCATTGGCTTTCTGATCTATCTTTAAATACAAGCCACCTAAAAGATACATACTGTTCTGCCCCATAGAATCCTTCTCATTGCTTAACTGCTTAAACCCATCAATCGCTTTTTGATACTGATTACTTACATAATAGCAATAACTAAGCTCATACAATATTTCTTTGGTAACTTTTGAAGTACCGTTTACATATTCTTCTAAAAGCGGTTGGGCTTTTGCATAATCCTGCTTCTCAAAATAAATTTGCCCCATCAAAAGTTTTAACTGCTTGTCGTAGTATAATCTTGTTCCTCTTTTTAAAACACTTTCGCCGTAGCTAAGTGCCAGGTCTTTTTTACCCTGGAAGTAGTATATCTCGGCGATGTAATAAGGAACGACGCCACGGTATTCGTCAAAAGTTTCTACCAGTTTAAATGAAGAAAGTGCTTCGCTGTATTGTTTATCGTAGTAGGAAATGAAACCGTAATAATAATTTGCAGGAATGTAATATTTATTGGATGGCAGTTGATGAATTTCATTGAACAGTGGCTTGGCTTCTGCAAATTGTTTTAAATTAAAAAGTGCATACGCTTTTTCAAATTTTGCATCAGCTATCTGTTCATTGCTAAGGTTATCGTAACCGGCTTTATTAAAATAATCAACAGCGTTTGAATAATCATTTTTTAGAAAATAATAATGCGCCAGGTGAAAACTCATTATCTGGCGGCGGGGCTCATTGTTTACAATGGCGATGTAGTTTACCGCATCATCTTTACCGATATCCTGGAGTAATTTCAATTCGCAAACAACATAGTAATATTCAATATCGTCGTTGATATAAGTATGATTGCTGGCAGTATTTTCGGGATACCTGTTTCTGAGATCTTTTACCAATGGATAAGCAAAAGCATACTCTTCCTTGGCAATATGCTCTTTTACTTCTTTGTATTCTTTATCGGGGTCGGTAATGGTGTGGGTGGCTTGTGAAAATGCTGTAACAGAAAGCGCTGCAGCAAACAGCGATAAAAATATTTTTTGCTTCATTGTTGGGTTAATTAGTTATTACCAGATGCAAATGTAAATCCTCCGCCTCATCATCAAACATTATTCCAAGAATAGTTTATTTGTGTAAACAAAACGATTCTATTTTTAAATGGCTGTTAAAGGATTGATAAAAGAATTTTTAGTTCGTAAAATGTGCAGTAGAATTAAAAACTTCCTTAGTGCCGCTTTGATAAAAGATGAGCAAAGGTATGCCGTACAAGGGAGTGACACAACGATGTTGAGCAATGAACAAATGCTGGTAAAATAAAAGTTTACCGCACAATGTTTTTATTGACCTGCTTTATTTATTTTTACCGTTAAAATAAATTTATATTTCTTATGAAAAAATTACTTTCAGTAAAATATACCCCAGGTGCTTTTAATACAGCAATGCTTGTGCTCAGGCTAACTTTGGGTATTATGATCATGCATCATGGGTATGAAAAACTTACTAATTTTAACCAGACGGCAGGATTTATGCCTTCGCTTTTTGGGATGAGCAATACAATAAGTGCTGCATTGGTAATTTTTGCAGAATTTTTTTGCGGGCTTTTTGTAGTGATTGGTTTATTCACACGCCTTGCTACCATACCAATCATTATCACATTGTGTGTTGCATTATTTAAAGTTCATAATGCGCATGTATTTGCAGAAGGAGAACGAGCAGTGATTTATATAGGAGGTTTTATAGTACTGCTTCTGGTAGGCGCAGGCAGAGTAAGCATTGATGGAATGACTGGAAAATAATTAATTTATGTTCACAACTGAAACACAAATACGGGTTCATTACGCACTAACAGACCAGATGGGAGTAGTGTACCATGGCCACTATGCACAGTTTTACGAAATTGGAAGAGCCGAAGCAATAAGAACGCTTGGCTATACTTACAAAGACATTGAAGCGATGGGAATTATAATGCCGGTGGTAGATATACACAGTCGTTTTTTACGCCCTGCAAAATATGATGACCTGCTTACGGTAAAAACTACGTTGAATGAATTACCGCTTCATCATAAAATAATTTTTCATTCAGATATTTATAATGAAAAAGATGAGCTGTTGAATACAGGTGATGTGACGCTTTATTTTATGCAGGTGGACGGCATGAAAAGATGCAATATGCCAGACGCATTAAAAGTGACTTTGTCAAAATATTTTTAGTATAAATAATAATAAAAGGCTGATCGGTATTGAATTAATACCAATCAGCCTTTTTTAATTACAAAATTATTTACCGCTTAAACCCTATGGTAATCTGCCTTCCAGCTTTTTATTGACTCTTTGATCTGCTTTTGAGATAAGTTTTCTGCTACTGCTTTGTGTGCAAGATCCAGTAGTTCATTGTTGTTTGCAAAACGCAAAGCAATAATTTGTTGAATGGTAAGTTTGCTATCCAATAAATTTCCGGTGATAGCGAAGTAGCGAAGATTTTCTTCGGCACGAATGGCTCTGTCCTGTGCTTTTAATGCAAAAACCCTGGCATACCAGGCTGTTAATAATAATGCAATTGAAATGATCAATAAAATTGCAGGCACTAATAATCCGCCGATATGATTTGAATAACTCCGCCATATTTTAATAACAGAGCCAATAATAGCTGCCAGAATTAAAAGCGATAATCCAATATGATACATTGGTAAAAGCCTGGAATGATTTTTTAAATTTTGCTCGTCCATGATCGTAGTTTAAGGTTTATTAAGAATTGATTGATGAAAAAAATCTGGTTATGTGAAAATTACTTCAAAAGATCGAGAACCCTCCACATTTTTTCTCTAACTGTTCCGGGGTTGCCATCAAAATTATTTACGATGAAAGAAAAAGTGTATTCTTTTCCATCTTTACTTTTTATAAATCCACTGTAGGAACGGACGCCATTGATATAGCCATCTTTCATTTTAATATTATTTATTTCCGGCAGATCAAAGTAAAAAGAAGAAAACCAAGGCTGCTTTTTTGCATATTGTAATACTGTAACTAAAGCATTTGTAGTAACACGGTTGGCAGGTGATAAACCGCTACCGTCAATTATTTTTAAAGCGCTTTTATCAATGCCTCTTTTGCTCCAGAACTCTCTGATGATGGCACTACCTGAGTCAGTAGCGCCTTCTTTATTATTTTTAACAGCGATCGTTTTTACCAATGCTTCGCCGTAAAGGTTGATGCTCTTTTTTAAAAACCAGTAATTTATACTGTCGAAAGAGGGCGAAACAATTGAATCTAAAATTCTGAGCTGAGATGACTGTCTTTTAGTAATTGGTTCCTTCTCACTAAAGATAATTCCCTGGCTTTTTAAATATGTGGTAATAGACTTTGCAAAAGCCAAAGGGGGATTTGGTATAGAACCGGAAACTTTAAAACTATTTTCACCAACAGGAATAGTGCCTTGTGCAAATATTGTGTCACTATAAGGCGCTGCATAAATATATACATTGTCACCACTACCCTTCTTTGCTGCTGTAACGAGATTGGTAATACTGTTTTTTAAATCAACGGGCTCTGTAGAAACAATAGATGTTCCGTCGTCAATATTATTAGTGGATTTAAGTTTTAGATCATACTGGTTTTCGTGCCAGTTAAAGCCCCATGCCCCTGCGCCATAATAATTACCAATGTCCTGCCATATCCAGCCATCAGGCACAGGATTGTAAGAGAAAGGATTATCGCTAACATAAATATCACCCTCAATACTTTTTATTTTATTCTTAAAAAGAACTGCATTTATTTTATTAAAAACAATCTCAAGCATAGTCTGCTTCCAACGCCAACTGCCTAGTGTTGGATCTCCATTTCCAATAAAGTTCAAATCTCCTTTTAAAATATTATCCTTTATTTTTCCTTCGTAACCAATATATGTTTTGTAGGTATAATCTTTTCCCAGCAATTCAAATGCTGTAGTACTGGTAATTACCTTCTGGCAGCTTGCAGGCGCCATACCGGTTTCAGCATTTTTTTCATACACAACACTTCCTGTTTTACCATCCACTATATACATGCTGATGATGGCATGTTTAAATTGGTCATCTTTTTCCAGGGAGGTAACTGCAACCGAAAGTTTTGCATCTACATTTTGTGCAAATGCCGGCATTATTGAGAGTAAACTTATAATTAGCGGTAATAATTTCATGTTTGGTTTTATCTTGCATTAAAATTACTTCATAAAAAATTAATATGGCCAACGCTTCGATAATCACGATAGGAGATGAATTACTAATAGGTCAGGTGATAGATACCAACAGTGCATGGATAGCGCAGCAATTGAACAAGGTGGGCATAAGGGTAAAACGTCGGGTAGCCGTTGGCGATATTTATGATGAAATATGGACAGCATTGGATGAAGAAAGCCTGCAATCAGATATTATTTTAATAACGGGTGGCCTTGGCCCCACAGCAGATGATATTACCAAACCTTTATTGTGTAAATATTTTGGTGGAAAAATGATTGTGAATGAAGAAGTGCTAAATAATGTCAATGCTCTTTTTCAGCAGGTTTTTAAACGGCCATTAACTGGTCGCAATCTAAAGCAAGCGGAAGTGCCGGATAATTGCACTGTTATTCCCAACCAGCTTGGTACGGCACCCGGAATGCTCTTTGAAAAAAATGGTAAAATATTTATCAGTATGCCCGGTGTTCCTTATGAAATGCAGGGAATGATACAGAATGATGTGATCAAAATTCTGACGCAGAAATTTACCGGTATAGACATTCAGCATCGCACATTGCTCACATTTGGTGTAGGAGAAAGTACCATTGCAGATATGATCCAGGATTTTGAAAATGCACTTCCTTCATTTATAAAATTAGCATACCTGCCAAATTATGGAATGGTGCGTTTACGCCTTACCGCTACCGGAAGTGATGCAACAAAAATAAATATAGGAATTGATGAGCAGTTCAGCACATTGCAACAGCTTGTAAAAGATTATTTGGTAACAAATGAAGATGAGCCCATGGAAAAAGTAGTGGGCAAATTATTAATTAAAAAAGGTAAAACTGTTTGTACTGCTGAGAGCTGTACTGGCGGTTATATTGCTCATCTTATAACTGCTATGCCTGGCTCATCTTCTTTTTACGATGGCAGCGTAGTGAGCTATTCTTACCAGGCAAAAGAAGACCTGCTGGATGTGCAGAAAGATACATTACTACATTTTGGTGCAGTAAGTGAAGAAATAGTAAAAGAAATGGCAGCGGGAGTTTTGAAAAAGATACATACTGATTATGCCATTGCTGTAAGTGGTATTATGGGGCCGGGTGGTGGCATGCCCGATAAACCTGTTGGCACCGTTTGGGTGGCAGTTGGTAATGCAGATAAAATATTGGCGCATAAATTTCATTTCCGTTTTGACAGGAAAAAGAATATAGAATTAACTGCTGTGAACGCATTGAATATGCTGAGGAAATTTGTATTGGAAAATGATTGAGATTTGAATTATATCCACCAGAATATCTTTTAATAGCTTTTTACAGGGATTTTAGAAATATTCCCTGTATTTTATAAAAAAAATTATTGGCTTTGTTATAATCTGTCAATCAGCGTTTATTTTACCTGTAAACCCTTTTGCTTACATTTGCGTTTATTAAAAAATCATAAATTTTCGCCCATATGAGTCTAGTTGATTTAGTAATGCCCAAACTTGGTGAAAGCATCATGGAAGCTACCATTCTTAAATGGCACAAGAATGTAGGCGATAAAATAGCTCAGGACGAAACGTTGCTGGATATTGCGACTGATAAAGTAGATAGTGAGGTGCCTTCCACTGCAGAAGGAATAATAGAAGAAGTTTTATTTAAAGAAAATGATGTAGTTCCTATTGGTACTGTTATCGCAAAAATAAGAACAGGTGCTACAGACAATACTACACCTGCACCAGCCCCTACAACTTCAGCACCGAAAGAAGAGTATGAAGAAGCAAAAGTAGTGGAGCATATTCCTTATCAGCCTTCTACGCACCAGGCCAGTTTTTCATCGGCTTCAGATGCACCCCGTTTTTATTCACCATTAGTATTAAATATTGCACAAAGTGAAGGTATAAGCATGAGTGAGCTGGAAAATATTCCCGGCACGGGGCAAGACGGAAGAGTAAGTAAAAAAGATATTTTACAATACGTTTCGACAAGAGGGAATTCTTCTCAACCTAAATACCAGGCACCAACACAGCAATCATCGTCAGCAGTTACTGTGCTTACGCAAAACAGGGAACCGGAAAGAGATGAAGCACAGCTTCCTGCAGTAGTTGGTGGCAATGTTGAAATAATTGAGATGGATCGCATGCGCAAACTGATT
>JBDSIB010000042.1:0-40765 GCA_039918155.1 Ferruginibacter sp. | reverse complement strand
ATGCAGTTTATTGGCAGCATTGTTACGATGATCGGCTCCGGTATTTTTCTTTTGGCAATACATATTAACCTTGGGCTGGCCGCATTGGCGCCGGCTTTAGGCATACTTATTTTTACAAAATTAATTTCTGCCTGGGTAAAAAAGAAAAATGCTATTAACCTGCAGAGTGTTGGTAGTATGAGTGGGGAAATACAGGAAAGCCTAACCAACTTTAAAGTAACGGTAGCGTTCAACCGCAGAGATTATTTCAGAAAAAGATTCGACGATGCCAACCAGCAGAATTATAAAACAGCAGTAGGTGCCGGCCTGGCAAATAACCTGTTACTTCCGGTGTACAGTCTGTTCTCCGGGTTTGCACAATTGATCGTGTTGGCTTACGGTATTTATCTTATTTCTACAGGGAGTTTTTCAATTGGTTTATTGGTAAGTTATTTAGCTTATGCTACTAATTTTTACAATCCGCTTCGGCAGTTGGCAACTTTGTGGACGAGTTTCCAGGTGGCAATGGCAGGCTGGGACAGGATCACAAAAATACTTTCGCTGGATACTGATATGGAAACCATTGAATCAACAGAAACAATATTATCGGATGCTTTGATAGAATTTAAAAATGTTTGTTTTAAATATGATGATAGTAAAGAAATACTGCACAATGTTTCCATCAAATTAGAAAGAGGAAAAACCTATGCGTTTGTAGGGCCAACCGGCGGTGGCAAAACGACGACTGCATCTTTAATAGCACGATTGTATGATGCAACTACCGGCACTGTTCTGTTGGATGGGAAAGACATCCGTTCTTACACCCAGGAAGAGCGGACAAAAAAGGTTGGATTTATTTTACAGGAACCATTTTTATTTAGTGGCACGGTAAAGGACAATATTTTATATGGCAACGCAGCTTATAAAGATTATTCTGATGAAGCTATAGAAGAGCTTATAAAAAAAGCAAACCTTGAAAGCCTGCTGCCGATTTTTGAAAATGGCCTACAAACAAATATAACTACAGGCGGCGATAGCATCAGTCTTGGTCAAAAGCAACTGATCGCTTTTATGAGAGCAGTATTGCGTAATCCTGAAGTATTGATATTGGACGAAGCAACTGCTAACATTGATACTATGACGGAGCAACTGCTGGAAAATATTTTAAATAAACTACCGGAAACGACCACACGGATCATAATTGCCCATCGCCTGAATACCATCGAAAATGCAGATGAGATATATTTTGTAAATGCAGGCGAAGTCATTCGTGCCGGATCGTTTACAGATGCGGTAAATAAATTGCTGAAAGGGAAAAGAGATAGCTAAAAAATATCTTCAAGCTGTTGTAAATGCGTAATGGTATAAGTAGGTTTTATAAGTGTGGTTGCATTTATATGATTTACAAAAACGGCATCCATCCCGGCATTCATGGCACCTTGAACATCCGCATCCAGGTTATCACCGAGCATAATACTTTCATGTAATTTGGCATTTGCTTTTGCAATGGCGAAATCAAAAATTTCTTTTTTAGGTTTCAGGCTGTTGCTACCTTCTGAAGTAATTACTTCTGTAAAAAAAATATCGAGATTACTGTTTTTTAATTTGCTCCATTGTGTTTTTTCAAATCCGTTTGTAATTAAATGGAGTTCGTAATTTTTATCTTTTAAATATTTTAGAATTTCAAAAGTGTGGGGGAACACTTCTTTTTTTGTAGGTAGTATTTCTAAGAACCGGGTACTTACATTTTTAGAAAGGGTTTCATCTGCAATTTTAAAATCCATAAAAGTACGCCACATACGCCGCCATTTTAGTTCCTCGGCAGTTATAGTCCCTTGTTGATAACGGTTCCATAAAATTTCGTTGTGATGAAGATATTTTCGGTAAAAATCATCAAAGGGTGCAGCTACTTTGTTGTCTAAGTCAAAATGTGCATAGACATCTGTAAGAGATGTTTTGGCATTTGTATCAAAATCCCAAAGTGTATGATCAAGATCAAAGAAAAGGTGCTTATAAACAGGCATGTACCAATTATTTTAGAATGCGATGAAGTAACTTTACAAATATAACAAACTGCGGGGCATGATAAATGTTGCCATGGAAAGATAAGCTGAGTGATTAGCCCCGACTTGCCTACCGGCAGGCAGGTGGAAGCTTCACCCCGTACTGCCGAAGGCATACGGAGTATAGCGGACAGCGGGCCTAATGCTGAGAAAAGAACAAATGTTTGGCTACAAAATATTTAAAAAAAGTATGAATATAGTAATAACGGGAGCAAGCAGGGGAATTGGAAAAGCGATTGCAGAAAAATTTGCATCGGAAAATAATAATTTGTTTTTATGTGCCCGCAATGAGGAAACACTAAAACAAACCGCTGTAGAGTTGCAGGGAAAATTTCCGGGAGCTGTTATAAAATATTTTGCTACTGATCTTTCTGATAAAAAAAATGTACTTGCATTTGCAGACTGGTGCCTTGCATTGGTAGTACCGGATATTATAGTAAATAATGCAGGTAATTATATTGCAGGAAATATTTTGGAAGAGCCGGATGGTGCTTTGGAAAAAATGATAGAGCTGAACCTTTACAGCGCTTATCACCTTAGCCGTAAATTATTGCCGGCTATGATACCTCAGAAAAATGGATATGTTTTTAATATTTGTTCGGTAGCTGCGCTGCATGCCTACGAAGGTGGTGGCGGTTACAGCATCAGCAAATTTGCATTGAATGGGTTTAGTAAAAACCTTCGACACGAATTGAAACCACATGGAATAAAAGTGACGGCTGTGGTGCCGGGTGCCGTGCTTACTGATTCCTGGGCGGGATATGATAACAGCAACAAAAGAATAATGGAAGCAGAAGATATTGCTTTGATGATATTGGCAGCAACCAAACTTTCTGAACAGGCTGTGGTAGAAGAAATTGTTATAAGGCCGCAGCTTGGTGATCTATAATTAACAGTTTATTTAAAAGGATTTGGCATTTGTATACTAGCCTTAACTATTAGTTGGGTTACTTTTGTGCTTGTTTGAACAGTGATTTATGAATGTATTTTTAAAACGGATCATTATTGCTTTTTGCGGTAGCCTGCTGGTGTTTTTTGTAAATGCGCAGGTGAGTTTTACAGCCAGCATTACTCCGGCACAGATCAACAAAGATCAGTATGCAACGCTGCGACTGGAAGTGCATAACAGCAGCGATATAAAAAATATACAACCTCCTTCATTAAGTGGTTTTGTGGTAATTAGCGGACCCAACCAGGAAAGCAGCATGAGCTCGATGAATGGTAAGGTGGATCAATCTATTGCGGTAAGTTTTGTATTACAGGCCCGCAAACCCGGTAGAATTAATATCGGCGCTGCAACGGCAGTTATCGGTAACAACACCTATAAGAGCAATGCACTGACATTAATTGTTCAAAATAAGACTTCGGGAAATGCTGCTGCAGGCAATCAGCCCACAAGCCCATTTGCCGGCGTAATGGATCCGTTTGAAGAAGACCGTTCTTCTGCTGACTTTAATGATTATATTTTACACAAAGGAGAAGACATACCAGCTAAGGTTGCAAAAAATATGCAACTGCGTTTGCAAACAGATAAGACTTCCTGCTACGTTGGCGAACCAATTATTGCATCTTATAAATTATATTCCCGATTAAAGAGTGAAAGCCAGTTGGATAAAAGCCCCTCTTTTAATGGCTTTTCTGTAATTGATCTGCAACAGCCTGATGTAAATGGGTATGCAAGAGAAAAATTAGATGGCAGAGAATACAATGTGTATACAATAAGAAAAGCACAACTGTACCCATTGCAATATGGAGACATAACGCTGGAATCTGCTACGGTAGATAATCACATTCAATTTGTAAAAGAAGAAGCTGCAAGGCAGGGAAATATTGGGGATATGCTGAATGGATTTGGGACTGATCCAAACGATATCATTACGCAATCTGTAAGCCTTAGCAGCAAGCCGATTGTAATAAATGTACAGCCTTTGCCAGATGAAGGAAAACCTGCCAGCTTTAAAGGCGCTGTGGGAGATTTTAAAATAGTCGGAGGCTTAGCAAAAAATAATTTTTCTACAGATGAAACAGGAATGCTTGCTGTGAAGATCAGCGGCGCTGGAAATCTGCAACTGGTAACTGCACCGGATATAAAATGGCCTGATGGTATTGATCCTTTTCAGCCGAAGCTGACGGATAATACTGTGAATACAACGGTGCCGGTTAGTGGTAATAAAATATTTCAATTTTCTTTTGCGGTACAAAAACCGGGTGATTACACTTTGGCGCCTTTAGAGTTTAGTTTTTTTGATCCGAAAACGGCGACTTATAAAACGGTAAGTACGCAAGCGATGCCTTTTAAAGTAACAAAAGGTACCGGCATTCATACTGAGCCAAATGTACCTGTAGAGAAGAAAGAAGAGGTTTCTTTTTTGAATAGTATTTTTTCTCACCGACTGGCGATGATCATTGTAATAGCATTTATGATTGCTGTTAGTGTTTTTTTCTGGATGCGGAAGGAAGAGAAGAAGGAGAAAGAAATGAAGCCAATAGTGAAAGAAGATGTAGCGGATAAAGAGATGGAAGCAGTATTAGTAACATCTACAGAGAACCAGCAAAATTCTTTACAAGAATCAGAAGCTTGTCTGTATAGAGAGGATTGCAGGGAGTTTTATATTTTCTTAAATAAAGAAATGAAAGCATACCTGGCGCATAAATTCTCTCTTAATGCCGCTGAGATAAATTCGAAAACGATTGCTATTGCAATGGATAAAGCAAATATGGATAACAGCCTTGTATTACAGCTACAGCAGCTGTTGCAGGAAATAGAATGGCAAGTTTACACACCGTTTGAAGAGATCGATACCAGGAATGAAATGTACAGCCGATCCCACGCATTGATACAATTAATAAATACTTATCACATTTAATCAGTGAACTTGTAGCCTATGCCACGTACCGAATGAAAGTATTTCGGATTACGGCTATCTATTTCAAAATATTTTCTGAAGTTTAGAATAAAATTATCAATAGTACGTGTAGTGGGATAAACATTGTAACCCCAAACAGACTGTAAAATTTTCTCCCTGGTAACAACTTCATTTTTATTTTCAATCAACAGTTTCAGCAGCATAATTTCTTTTTTGGTGAGCGTGATCGTCTCACCATTTTTTGTATGGCATTCAAGCGCCTTAAAATCAATTTTATTTTTACCAAATTCATATTCATTTGGCAATGGCTGTTTGGTTGCCATCTGTTCACTCTTCTTTATCAGCTTATCTACTCTCAGTAATAATTCTTCCAGGTTAAATGGTTTTGTAAGGTAATCATCGGCGCCTTTTTTTAGCCCCAAAACCCTGTCGGCACTGGTATTACGGGCACTTAAAATTAAAATCGGCATTTCTGTATTGGTGAGGCGTATGGTTTCGCAAACGGTGATGCCATCCATTTCAGGAAGCATTACATCTAATATGATGAGGTCAAAATGCTCCTGCTGTACCATTTTTAATGCATGTACACCATCGTAGCTGCTGGTAACTTCGTAGCCTTCCAGTTCTAAATTCAGCCTTAAAGCTTCCTGTAGATTTTCTTCGTCCTCTACTAATAATATTGAAAATTTTTTATCGGCCATAATACATTTTTATGCTTCAGCTTTAAGCGTTACGGTAAAGATACTGCCACCGGTCTTGTTATCGCTTAGCTCTATATTTCCTTTATGCGATACAATTATTTTTTGTAGTAAATATAAACCAAGCCCGGTGCCTTTGGCTCTTTTGGTAGCTTCGTTGCCGGTACGATAAAATTTTTCGAATACTTTTTTCTTTTCATTATCAGCAATACCCGGGCCATCATCTTTTACCTGAAGTGAAGCTATGCTGTTTTCTTTGGTAAGACCAATATTTATAATTCCATCTTTGGGAGAATATTTTAAAGCATTTTCGATGAGATTGTTTACAGCTATCTGTAATAAAAAATTATCTCCTGTTACATATATTTCGGGTTGTATCTGCTGGTGAATAATTCTATCAGGATAGCGGGCGACAAAATCGTTTACACTATTTTTTATAAGATCGCTCCAGTTGGTTTCTTCTGTTGTTATGCCAAAGCCGCCGGCTTCTATTTGGGATGAAAGAAGAATATTATTGCAAAGAGCATTTAGTCTGTTTGTCTCCTGCAGGGTATTGTAAATGAGCCGCTGCTGTTGGCTTTCCTCCAGTTTTCTTTTTTGCAGTGTTTCTAAATTAAGGCGTGATACAGCGATAGGCGTTTTTAACTCGTGGGTAATCGCCATCATAAAATTATACTGATCCTGGCTGAATTTTAATTGCCTGCGTACAGCCCGGAATACGAAGATGGCACCTGCTACAATGAGTAATAAAAAAATACTTCCTTCTCCTATGTACTGTGCTATTTTTCTTTTCTTGTCTGTTTCTATCTTATCATATTGGGCTGCGTATGTAGTTTCATCTTTTTTGATGTCCTGCATCCGTAGCGCCGTCATCTGATTATTTTGAGAATTTAATGCAATGAACCACCAAACCAATGCGGCAATAATATAAGCAAGCAATACCCAGTAAAGAATTAAGATAAGTTGTATTTTTTTTTGCTTTTGCGGCATTGCTTTATTTATAATTAAGACTTACAGAAAGCAAAAATACTGAAATTGATAGATGCTGATTAATATTCTGCTGACGGATATTGTAGCCCATACCTGCCTGCCGGTAGGCAAGTTGGAGCGGATACGCCGGTGATGGTTTTGTGTGTTTGCTTTGTGCCGGACCTGCCTGACGGTAGGCAGGGTAGCAGCGGAAAGCAGGACAAATGCTGAGAAAGAAAGTTTGCCGGGCTTCAACAAAAATTAATTACGTTTATCCAATCCCCACGAAAGTTTGTTGCGGAGCGTCTGCAGGAAATTATTTTCATTAAGGCGAATGAGATTAATGCCGAATGTTTCTTTTTTTACTGCCAGCTCAATTTCTTTTGGTACCAGCTCACGGCGGCTGTCAAGCGTAATCAGAACGCCATCTGTGCGACCTTCAACCTCAAAAGAAACAATAGTATTATCAGGGACAATGATGGGCCTGATATTTAGATTGTGCGGCGCCACGGGAGTGATGACGAAACTTGCACTATCCGGAAAAACAACCGGTCCATTGCAACTGAGTGAGTAACCGGTAGAGCCTGTTGGTGTGGCAACGATCAAGCCATCGGCCCAATAAGTATTTAAAAATTCGCCATTTAGATAAGTGTGAATTTTTATCATGGGTGAACTGTCTTTTTTATGCAGCGAAAACTCATTGAGTGCATAAGGAATATCTTTAAATACAGGAACGTCTGCATCTAAATGCAGCAGTGTTCTTTTATCTAAAACATATTTTCGATTTACCAAAGCTTCTATGGCAGTGTGCAATTCTTCTTTACCAATATTGGCTAAAAAACCCAGCCGGCCGTAGTTTATGCCAAGGACAGGTATGCCGGTGTCTTTTACAAGAGTAACGGTATCGAGTAGGGTACCATCCCCGCCAAGGCTGATCATACAATCAATGCTGAGATCAAGATCGGCGCTGCTATTGAAAGTGGAATATTTAGTTTCAATATTTACAGCGCTATAAAACTGATTAAAAAAATCCTGGAAGAAAACGGGTTCTGCATTGTGCTTTTCAAGTTCACTCAATAGTAATGATATATCCTGTAACTGCTGATTTTCTACACCACGGCTGTAAATTGCTATTCTCATTGATTAAATATAAGCTAAAACGCTGTCATTAAAAACTGCCTTTAGCATGCAAAAATAAACCGTTTTCGCCTAACTGGTTAAAACTATATTCGATGCGGAAATTAAAATCGTAGATGGTAAGTATATCAAGGCCGAAGCCGGTTGTGTAAAGCAGGCGGTTGCTGAGCCGGGTATCATATTGCGGTTTAGTATAGCTATAGCCTGCATCGGCATAGGTTTTTGCAAAAATGGTGAAGGGAATACGGGGTATTGATTTTATGTGAAAAGGCACCGGGATACTAAATGACACAATTTTTTTCTTAAGTGTATATTTTGCAAGTGCGGCTGCTACACCATCTATTACATAATACTCCAACCCTCGTAAATAAAAATCTCTAAAGCCGAATGCCTGCTGATTAATATAGGCTTGATTAAAAGGCAATTTTATTTTTGAACTTAGTTCTAAACTGCTGTACCAATTATTTTTGTGGGCAAAATAATTATTGAAAAGCATTTCTGTTGAAAGCATATTGACACCACCGGTAAAACTCAGGCCTCTTTTTAAAACCTGGATGTTAAAGATCTTTCCGTTGAGCGGATAATTATTATTGTTGGTGCGGATGTATTGATAAAAATAACTAAAGTCGGTAAAGCCTACGCCCGATTGTCCATTCCCAAAATAAGAAGGATTGTATGCATTTGAAACAATAGAATCATTGACCGTTTGATGTTGGTATTGTAAAGTAAAAACATGACGTTTAAATAAGCCTTTGCGATGGCTGTAAGATGCTTCCGTAACCAAACTGTTTTTTACAAAATGATTATCCTGTTTATATTGCAATAATTTATTATCGTAGCTGGTTTTATAAGTTATTTCACGGCTTTGTGTATAACCTGCTGCAACGCCGAAACCCTGATTGAGCTTAGGATTGCTGGCTGGAGCCGTGTAACTGACAGCAACGTTTCTTGCATAACCATTCAGTAAATATATCCGTAACTTATCGTTTCTACCGCTGAGATTATAATGGGCAAATTTTGCTCCGTAGATAACCCGGTTCAAACTTGCATTATATGTTTTTATCCAGTCATTAAAATTGCGATCTATCAATTGAAACTGGGGTGTAGGAAAGATGTACCATTTTTCTTTTACAGCTACATGTATTATCACATGAAAACCATCAATGAGCTCCGGTGTTATTTGTACATCTGTAAAAAGAGAAGTATTGTAAACCTGTTGTTTTGCTGCAATTAGATTTTGGTACAATTCGCCAGCAATAATAGAGTCGCCGGTTTTAAATTGAATCTCATTCAGTATAATATAACTTTTTGTTTTTTTATTGCCGGTTATTACAATAGATGTTACCTGAAGTTTACTATTACTATCCACATTGTTTTTTGAAATTACATTTTTTTCGTCGCTATCGTTATTTATTTGGGCATGCAAAATGTTGCCTTTGCAAAGCAGCAATACAAATAAAAAAATGGGATAGAAATATTTCATACCGGCGGCAAAAGTTGTAATGTTAATTTGAATTTTTGAGAGGCCGGTAATATTTTTTAAATGTCAAGAAAGTTCATCAGGTGCTGATAATTGGTATTAATATCGTTATCAAATTTTTCAGTTCCGTAATAATATGTTACATCATAATCATATCTTTCAAAAGTAGCTACTACGGCAGCAACCTCCCGATTGTTGAGATGAAGAGTAACTGTTAATACACCATCAAGTGGATTGATAGTGGTGTTGAGATGCAGTATGCTGCAATCATTGCTTTCTACAATGCGGCTTATTTCAGAAATGGCAAATTGCGTTTGAGGCATTTGAATAACAATGATTCCGCCTATCTCTTCTGCCCCGGCAAAATTGCCCAATGTTTTTAAAAGATCTCTTGAGGTAATAACACCCATAAATTCCTTTTCATCGCTTATCACAGGTACAACAGTAGTATCAAACTGGATGCTGCTGTTTACTGCATTTAAAAAATGAACATTATCTTTTACGGAAGCATGGGTAAAACTTTTTTGTAAGAATTCTACGGGTATCTTTTCATCATCCTGATCCAACAGATCTTCTTCACTTATTAACCCCAAATATTTATTTTCAGAAACAACAGGGAGGTGAGATACCCTGAAATCAACGATCAACTGCAGCGCTTTGCCAACAGTATCCTGTAACTGAAGCCGTGGAATATTTTTATTTATGAGATCGAGTGTAAGCATTTAAAGCTTTGAATGTTTTTCGTATAAACGTAGTAGTTGAGCAAAACGTTTTGCAACGCTTTACAATAAGACAAAATCTTTAGTTAAACTGTTGCAGCCGATGTTTTTAATTTTGTAAGAAACCCGTCCAATATACTGTTAAACTCTACGGGCCTTTCCATCATTGGTGCATGGCCGCATTTATCTATAAAATGAATTTCACTATTTGGAATAAGCTTATTAAATTCTTTACCAACAAACGGGGGTGTGATGGTGTCATTGTTTCCCCAGATGAGGCAGGTTGGTTGTTTTATCTGGTTGAGTTCTTCACCCAGATTATTTCGGATAGCACTTTTTGCAAGAGAAATAATTTTAATAACCTTCATCCTGTTATTTGTTATTTCAAATACTTCATTTACCAGCTCATCTGTAGCCATTGCTGGATCGTAAAAAGTAAGAGCAGTTTTATTCCTGATATATTCTTTATCCCCACGCTTTGGATAAGTATCGCCCATACCATTTTCAAAAAGACCAGAACTACCGGTGAGGATGAGTGATCTAATCCTTTCAGGATTTTTTAAAATATGAACCAGCGCAACATGCCCTCCAAGAGAATTTCCCATGAGGTTTATATTGTTATAATTACGATGATCTATAAACCTTGTTACAAATTTTTGCAAACCTCCTACAGATGTATGGAGCAGGTCAAGTTCCAGCAAAGGCAATAAAGGCACTACAACTTTGTTGGTTTTTCTGAAGTGCTCAATTAGATCAGCAAAATTGCTGAGTGCACCAAACAGTCCATGAAGCAGCATTAATACTTCTCCTTCTCCTTCTTCTATAAATTTAAATTTTCCGTCTTGTTTAATTTCGTACGCCATCCTTATGTAAATATATATACCTGTGAATTGCTAAAATACTTGTTTTAAAGCAAAAAAGTTGATGTTTATCTCAAAGATAGCAAAGTATAAAAGTTGCTGCCTTTCTATCTTACTGTTAGTGCAAATTTTTATGGGTTAGAATCATATGGCAAATCTGGGTTATTTATCGCACTTTGTTAGCTCAAAGTAAGATGATTAACAAGGTAATAAAATATTAGCAAATTATTTGCCCGGAAGGTTGGACGGCAATTTTTCAAAGAAACTTTCCAGACTGCTAAACATATCTTTAAAAATTGGGATGATCGAGCCGATGGAATTAATAACCTTTGGCCCTAAAGGCTGAATGTGTTGAAATACCTGCGATGATGCAATTGTTTCTTGTTTTATAAAATGCAACTCTACAGCATAAAATAAAAAGATACTTAAAAGAATACTGTACAGTAATGAATATAAAATAATGCCGGCAATCCGGTTCACCCAGCCCAGCATTGCTACTTCAAAAGTTTTTTGAATAAGCCTGGCACCGAGATTTATCAATAAAACTACTACTATAAAAACCAGCAAAAAAGAAAGAGCGGGCAACCATTTTGCCGAGGTATTTATATTTTCAGAAAGTTTTGCAGCAACTACGGCTGATAATTTTATTGCGGCTGCAAGCCCAACAATAAAACCAATTACAGAAAATAACGCTATTATGAAACCTTTGCGAAAGCCTTTTATGCAGGCAAACAGCATTAATAATAAAAAGATAACATCTATAACCATTAGATCGTTTCTAATTCAGTAAATAGTGTAAAGCTGATTTTTTATTTATCACCCAAGCAGTTCTTTTACCATAGTGCTGATCGTTTTGCCATCTGCTTTACCAGCTAATTGCTTGGAAGCAGCGCCCATTACTTTGCCCATATCTGCAGCAGAGGATGCACCGGTTTCAGCAATAATTTTAGTCACCGCTTCTTTAATTTCGTCAGCACTCATTTGCTTTGGTAAGAATTTTTCTATCACCAGCATTTCTTCTTTTTCTTTACTTGCAAGGTCTTCACGTCCTTGTTTTTCAAAAATTTCCAGAGAGTCTCTGCGTTGCTTCATCATCTTCTGCAAAAACTTTTGTTCCGTTGCTTCATCAATTTCACCACCTGCGCCGGGCTCTGTTTTTGCTTTTATGATTTCTGCTTTTATTGCACGCAGGCTACGCAATACGCCTTCGTTTTTCGATTTCATGGCATCCTTCATTTCTGCCATTATTTGTGTTTCTAAACTCATATTGTAAATTTACTTATAAATGAAAATTATCTAGAAGCAATAGAGAATGAAAAATAATTCCATATCTACTTTATATCTCTATTTTACTGCTGCTCCTTTATCATTGCTGCTTTAAATTTATCAAAAAATATTTTTGCGAAGCTTTTCATCTCTTCAGAAAGTTCATCCTGCTTTGTTGCTCTTTTAAAGGTATCTGCCATGGTCATCAGCATCTGGTAAAAAAAATCACCCATTTCATCTACCATCATATCTTTTGTCCAAAGATCAATACGCATCGCTGTTTTATCGCTTCCATCCCAAAAAGCCAGGCACATAGCTTTTGCTTTTTGTGCCATATCTGCAGTACTATCGCTTGCTTCCCAACTTATGTTCTGAGGAATTTTGTTTGGGTCAAGTAATATATCAATTTTAATAGATGATTTGTGCATGTAATAATTTTAGGCAGCAAAGTTAATGATTTAGCCTTCATTGATATTAATTATCGTCTCCCAAAATTGGGTGTAAAAGTTATCTGCAGCATACCTGCCAGTCTGCAAAACGCCTTTTTTTATAATATCATTTCTTAAATGTTCGTCTTTATATAAACGTATCATTTTTTCAGAAATATCTTTTTCATTTATTGTTGTAAAAATGGCGGAATCGCCATACATAGTTTTAGTAAGTGAATTCTCAAGAATAATTACAGGTACTTCAGTCTGCATTGCTTCCAATGCCTTGTATTCAATATACTCGTGATTTGGCAGATAGATCATAGCATAAGCTGCTGCAGTGATCTTGGCAATTTCATCCTGGTCATCTGTAGAAATTGTTTTTACGGCGTCTTTGTATTTATATAAATTGAATGCTGCAATTACCGGGATTTCCTGCTGAGATGCGCCTGAAAGCAAGACTAATTCCATACTGGATTTTTGCCATTTTTTAAATTGTGAAAAAGCCTTCAGCACCGACAATATGTTTTCTTTCGTAATAAATGATACGGGGAATAAAAAATAATCTTTATCATCTGTATATTTTTCTATTACAATTGCTTTCTGCTGCCAACTGATAGGTTTGTAGCCAGTATCCAGCGGCGGATAAATGGTTGAAATTTTAGATTTTGTAAAATCAAATTTTGAACCCAAGTCCTGTTCCAGGTAGTTTTCTGTGCAGATAATTTTATTAGCACTTTTTATAAATAAGGGAAAATATTTTTGGAGGTAGCGTTTGTATTTACTTTGAAGAATATGGATCTTTTTCACCTGCTGCACATTTTGCATTACCATAATAGTGGCAATATCAAATTTCAGTGGCAACACATTATTATCAGAAATAAAAACTGTAACGTTGTATTTTTTTAATAAAGCTGGAAGTTTATAATTATACCAGTAATGTAATAAAAGGATGTTTTTTATTTGCGGTGAAATCAATACATGGGTTATATTGCCAACTTGAAAAGTTGCCGGGGGATAAACCTTATCAGTAAAAAATATAAAATGATCGCTGAGATTTTTGCTTGCAAGCACAGGCAAATGATCAGCAAGAAAGGAAGACTTATTTTGTTTATCAGAAGTAATATGAGCCGCAACTGTCATGCTGCAAAAATAAACCTGTTGCAGCGTTTATATGATATCTTACTTAAGTATTTTAAGCTTTACAGATTCTATCCTGGTGTCGCTTACACTCAAAATATCAAATTCGTAATTGCCAACAATAATGCGTTGCTTTTGTTTTGGTATTGATTCGTTATGCTGAATGATGTAGCCGGAAAGCGTTTCGGCATCTTCTTCGTCTGAGAAAACTAAATTGTATTTTTCTGCAATAAAATCCAGTTCCAGCCTTCCGCTAAAAATATATTCATTTTCTGAAAGTTGCTTATCAATAAACTCATCTACATCATCATATTCATCTTTTATATCCCCAAAAATTTCTTCCAGTAGATCTTCCATAGTAACAATACCCGCTGTGCCACCAAATTCATCAATTACCCAGGCAATCGTTTTTCGTTGCTTGGTAAATTTATTCATAAGATCGGTAGCGGTCATACTCTCTGGTACGGTAGGTATCGGCAATAAAATTTCTTTTACCGATGCTGGTTTTTTAAAAAGGTCTAGTTGGTGAATATAGCCGGTTATGTTGTCAATATTTTCTTCATACACTACCAGTTTACTTAGCCTTGTACTGATGAAAACATTTTTTACTTCTTCAATAGTACTGCTTTGTTCAATGCTTATTATTTCCGTCCTTGGCACCAGGCATTCCCTAAGTTTTATTTCACTAAGAGATAATGCATTCTCAAAAAGTTCTTTATTTATTTCTGAAGTTTCATCCTGGTTATGCGCTTTATTTTGTTGTATAAAATGCTCCAGGTCTACTTTGCTGAATACTTCTTTTTTATCATTCAGTTTTACATTGAAAATATACTTCAGTATCCATTCTGATATATTCACAAACACAGCTGCAATGCCGGAAAGTGTTGAATAAAAAAATTGCACCAGGTATGAAATGATTCCATTGCTGAGGATGCTTTTATTTCTTGCCCTGAAATATGCTTTGCAAACAAATTCTACCACCAATATTATAAGCGTGGATATAATAGTTTCTACAAAAAGCTTGATAAATTTTACATAATCCGCTGCTGATATAGGTAACCGGGCTTCTATTCTTTGCCAGATGGGAGAAAGGAGCTCACCAATTAAAAGTCCGTAAATAACCAATACAATATTAAATGCAATAAGTATAGTACCAATAAAACGGGTTGGGTTTTCGGTAAACTGTCCCCATATCCGTCCGCTGTAAGTGCCTTGTTTTTTGCTTAGTTCTATAGAAAGTTTATTGGCAGAAATAAACGCAATTTCTACACCGGAAAAAAAGCCGATAAAGATGATTGAAATAATTATTGCGAATAAAGCCATTAGATCCATAGTATAAAAATAAGGAAAAGGAATTAATCGCTTTCTTTTGAATGATAGAGGTCTGCAGCCAGGAATTCTTTTACCAAAATGGTTGCTGTTTCACAGGCATTGGGAAGATTATCATTGACAATTACTTTGTCAAAATGAGTCTTGAACGAAATTTCGTAAGCTGCTTTATTTACTCTTGCAGCAAGCGATTCCTCCGTTTCGGTTCCTCTTCCTTCCAGCCGGTCTTTCAATACACTTACAGATGGCGGTTCAATAAAAATGCTGAGGGTATTGATGGGATATTGTTGTTGCACATGTAATGCGCCTTTTACATCTATATCAAGCACCGGTACTCTGTCATTTGCCCAGATGCGTTCCAGTTCTGATTTCAGGGTGCCGTAATATTTTCCTTCGTAAACCATTTCCCATTCGGCAAAATCCTTATCTTTTATTTTTGCTTTAAACTCTTCTTCTGATATAAAATAATAGTCTTTTCCATTCACCTCATTTTCCCGTGACTTTCTGGTAGCTGCGGAAACTGAGAATGCCAGCTCTGGGTATTGATTCATTAAATGATGTGTGATGGAAGTTTTGCCGGCACCTGAAGGTGCAGTAATAATTAATATCTTATGATAAGGTGATGCCATTTGCAAAGAAAAGGAAAATATGAGAAGCCGTAAATTTTAATAAGAAGAAAATATTATTATGTTTTTTTAAGCATTATAAAAAATTAAATTGCAGTATGATAAGGTTACTATCCGCATTATTTTTTTTATGTGTCTGCAATCTTCCGGTTTATGCGCAGGTAAAAGCTACGGGTGCTGGAAAGATGAATACTTCGAAATGGGTTACTAGAAATATTAAAAAAGATTTTGGTGCTGTTGGTAATGGTAAAAAAAATGATCATAGTGCTTTTAAAAAAGCAGTAGCATTTATTACAAAGAATGGTGGGAATGTAAGGTTGTTGATCCCGGCAGGAACCTACATTGTAGGTAAACAGACTATCAATAAAGGAAAGGAGAACAAATTGCCTGTATATCAGGGAGATCCAATATTTGCATTTCAAAATATCAAAAATGTTTCTATAGAAGGTGTCTCAGGTACTAAGATCATTTATATGAATGGAATGTTTCTTGGTACTTTTGAGCCTGAAACTGGTGCCAAGCCTGCTAATTTGGCCAAGTATAATCCATCTGCACCTAAAAACGAAAACCCCACTTACGATTATAAACCTGTAGCAACAATTGGCGATTTTATTGACCTGGTAGATTGTCAGAACATTTCTATAAAAAATATTGATGCAAATGGCAATAGTGATAAATATAGTTTTGGTGGCTATTGGGGCCTGGGCGGCAAGCCATATGAGATTAGCAACTGCTACGGCCTTTATGTATATAATAGCCGGAACTGTACACTTGAAAATTTAAAACTCCATGATTTTGCAGTAGATAATATTTGCATTGGCGGGACTTTTTTAAATGGGGATACCAGTAAGCCCTTAACCAATAATATTTATTTAAATAAAATTGATTGCTATAATTCCGGCAGAAATAATTTAAGCTGGGTTGGTGGAAAAAATGTAACAGTTTGTAACTCTTCTTTTAACTATGCAGGAGCAGGAAAGATAAGCACTTCACCGGCTGCCGGCATGGACATAGAACCTGAAGGGTTACAAGGTAAGGTAGGCTGTATGAACGGTTATTTTTATAATAATACCTATAAAAATAATGTAGGTATTGCTGCTATACCAGGCACTTCAATTGATAACCCCGCAAGAGCTGAAGGATATGGCTATAGCTATGATCATTATTTTAGAAAGTGCGCTTTTATTGGCAAAACCAATGCTACAGTTTATAATTTTATAAATCGTGTAACCTTTGACTCATGTGAGTTTTATGGATACGTACTTAACTATGGAAGTTCCACAAGCGATAGCATAGCACCGGCAACTTTTAAAAATTGTTTGTTTACAGATTGCTATCAAAGCGAGAGAATGTTTGATCAACCTTTACTTAGTATAGAATTTGGTTACCGCCTTCACATAGATAATTGCACATTCAAAAAATATTATTCTTCTGGTCCAAACGATTGGGTTTTCTTTTACGGAACAAATACTTACGCTTGCGATAATCTTGCAAATAAACCTTTATTCGAAAACTCTACTTTTAGTTTTTTTGCGCCGGCAGATAATACAGTAAAATACATTTGCATTGCACGTCAAATAAAGTTCAGGAATAATAAATTTTATAAGCCTTCGAGTGATAATATACGCTGGTATATTGTACCAGGTTGTGTGCCTAAAGTAGGAGAAGGGAACGTAGATCTTGGCAAGGGAATGCAATATTTTATTCTGCCAGACAAAAGTATTTTAAAATGTAAATAAATTGGCCTTCTAATTTATTCTCACAATATCGGCTCCTAGCTTCTGAAGCCTTTCATCAATGTATTGATAGCCCCTATCTATCTGTTCAATATTTTGTATAGTGCTTTTACCTTGGGCGCTTAATGCAGCAATAAGCAATGCTACTCCTGCTCTTATATCCGGGCTACTCATGGTTATGCCACGTAATTGTTTTTCTCTTTCTAGCCCTATTACTACGGCTCTGTGAGGATCGCATAGTATTATCTGTGCACCCATTTCTATCAGTTTGTCTACAAAAAACAAACGGCTTTCAAACATTTTTTGATGGATAAGTACACTGCCTTTTGCCTGTATTGCAGTTACTAAAATAATACTTAACAGATCTGGCGTAAATCCCGGCCACGGATGATCGTAGATGCATAATACTCCTCCATCTAAAAATTTTTCTATTTCATATACTTCCTGTTCATGCACAATAATATCATCATCTTTAATAGTCAATTTTATACCAAGCTGTTGAAATTTTTCTGGTATAATGCCCAGGTGAGCAACACCGGCATTTTTTATGATGATGTTACTTTGTGTCATTGCAGCCAGGCCAATAAAACTTCCTACCTCAATCATATCTGCCAACATTGTATGCTCGGTGCCATTCATTTTTTCTACACCATTAATGGTAAGCAGGTTGCTTCCGATGCCTTCAATTTTTGCGCCCATACGGTTAAGCATTTTGCAAAGTTGTTGCAGGTAAGGTTCGCAGGCAGCATTGTAAATAGTTGTTACACCTTTTGCCTGAACGGCTGCCATTAAAATGTTTGCAGTACCGGTTACGCTTGGCTCATCTAATTGTATAAATGTTCCTTTAAGCCCTTTTGTTTCTAATTTAAAAAAGCCTGTATTGCTATCATAATCGAAATCTGCGCCTAATTTTTGAAAACCAATGATGTGCGTATCCAATCTTCTTCTTCCTATTTTATCACCACCGGGTTTAGGTAAATAAGCTTTTTTAAAACGTGCCAGCAAAGGCCCGGCGAGCATTACAGAGCCACGAAGACGGGCACTTTTTTTATGGTAATCATCACTTTGTAAATATTCTACATTTACAGCATCTGCTCTAAAACTACAGGTATGCTTATCAAGGCGGTTTATTTTTACACTCATTTCTCCAAGCAGTTCTATCAGCAGGTTCACATCAATAATGTCAGGGATATTTTTAATAATAACTTCTTGGTCTGTAAGTAAGACTGCACTTATGATCTGTAATGCTTCATTCTTTGCACCTTGCGGTGTTATTTCACCGGATAATTTTTTGCCACCTCTTACTTCAAAAATGCCCATAATTAAATTGTTATTTGCTTATTGCACAAACGTAAATAAAAATCCCTGATACTTCTTTAGCACCAGGGAATTCTTTGCTTATTATTTTTATAAAATACGTTTAATATCTTTTCTTAAAATTCCTGTTATTGTTGTTATTATTTCTTGGGCCATTATTATTATCCCTGCTGCCGCCACCACTTTGGCCCTGATTCCTGTTATTGTTATTTCTACCTGGTCCACCGCTATTGCTGGTGCGGTTATCTCTTCCTCCAAAATTTTTACGGTATTGATTTCTACCTGGTGTGGCATAATCATCGGTGCGGTTATCTGTACGATGTTTTACAAATGGCCTGTTGTTAAATTCCAGCTCACCTTTGGTCATAGTGCTTAGCTCATTCTGAATAGTATCATCATGTACCAGTTCCTTGTGCCAGTTGCTGTAAGTAAGCTTCATATAGTATGCAATCGCATTCGCAAAGCCCTGTTTCTTTTCAGGATTTTCTTCTTTCAATGCTTTGTCAATTACAACTTCTATATTTTTACCCAGGTGATTAAATTTGGGGTATTTTTTTGGATATTTAAGGGGTTCTGGCCTTGCTCTTAAAGTTTCTCTTGTAGGTATCGGGTATGGACTGTCCACATCAAGTTGAAAATCGCTGATCAAAAAAAGATGATCCCATAATTTATGCCTGAAATCCTCTACATTTTTTAGGTGCGGATTTAAGAAGCCCATTAATTCTATCACTACGTAAGCATTCCGCTGACGCTCTTCTTTTTCTTCAATTGTTAAGAGATGTTCTACCATTTTCTGAATATGCCGGCCATATTCTTTCATTATCAAATGATTCCTGGTAGTATTATACTCCATGTTTTCTGCGTTCGTCATATAGGCAAATGTAAGGTAATTTTTTGTTGACATATAAATAAACAGGCTGTAAATCCAGTCATAACAGTAGTTTCACTATTTACAAACGTATTTATCTTTTAAAAATTTTATTAAAAATAGGATCATTGAGCAGGATGAGATCATTTAAGGTAAATTTTCCGGCAAAATAACAATGCTAATAGTCCGCCAATACTATCTGCAGCCCAATCAAGCAGGTCAAAAGAGCGGCCGGGAATAAAGTATTTCTGCACCAATTCTGACGTAATGCCCCATAAACAGGCACACAAAGCAATTTTTAGAAAGTAGTGAGCTTTCTTTGTTCTCGTCAATTCACTTCTACCTATGGGGAACATGAATAAGAACGCCAGCAACCCAAATACACCGATATGGATAACTTTATCAAAATTTATCCTTGAAAACCAATCGCCAACTGGCGGCAGATCGTAGCCAGGGGTAAAGAGCAATACCATTACAAGTAAAAACCAGGCAACGCCTGGTATGAATTTTTTGGCCGTTAAATTATATCCCGCAGATGTAATGTCATTCATAGTTTAAAAGTTACCCTTAGCCTACCAGTGAATCATAAGCAGGTGCATCCATCAGCTTTTCAATATCAGCAGTATTGTCAACAGTCATTTTTATCATCCATCCTTCACCGTAAGGGTCAGTATTTACCAATTCAGGGTTCGCTTCCAAAGCAGGATTTACTTCTGTAATCGTTCCTGCCGCAGGTAAAAAAAGATCGCTCACTGTTTTTACCGCTTCCACTGTTCCAAAAACTTCTTCAGCAGCCAAAGCTTTTCCTTTTGTACTGATGTCAACATACACGATATCTCCAAGTTCATGTTGTGCAAATTCAGTAATGCCAATGGTAGCAACATTTCCTTCAAGTGCTATCCATTCATGGTCTTTTGTGTATTTTAAATTAGCTGGAAATTCCATTGAAATATTTTTTATGTTTTAAATAATGTTGCAATTTAAGAATATAATTTTGCCGACAGTTAACGATACATATTTTATTTTGTAGGTTACAGGCAGCTGTTCATTGGGCATCATGGTTGTGTCACTCTCCCGATAGCTATCGGGATGTACAGAATGTCATTGATCAGCATTTGCCGAAGCGGCTGTGCCCATGGATTCTATTTGCTCTTAACAACCGGGGCCATTATTTCCATGTGCATCCGTATATCACCTAATGGCCTGTTGTTGGCATCTCTTGGCACATTAGCAATTTTATCTATTACATTCAAACCCTTTTCTACTTCTCCAAACACAGTGTAACCCTGATCTAAAAAAGGAGTGCCACCAATGGTTTTATAAGCCAGTCTCTGCGCCGATGAAAATTTTGTACCACGTTGCTCTTCCATCATTTTTAACTGTTCATCAGTAAATTTTTTCCCCTCTACAATATAGAACTGGCAGGCACTACTGGCTTTTTCCGGGTTGTCATCTCTTGCTGCGGCAAGTACACCTTTTTTATGATATAGTGTTTTACGGAATTCTGCAGGTATACGGCCTAAATCATCGCCACCATTGCCAAGCTGAGCACCAGCTTCAGCAAATTTACTTGTTGGGTCACCGCCCTGTATCATAAATTGTGGTATTACCCGGTGAAACATCAGGCTGTCATAAAACCCTTCTTTCACCAACTTTACAAAATTATCCCGGTGCAATGGAGTTGAATCGTAAAGCTTCACTATCATGGTACCTGAGTCAGTCACTATTTTGATACGGATAGGTTGTATTTTATTTACAATAGCTTTTTTTACAACCGGCTTTTTTATTATTTTTTTTGTAATGGTTGTTTTTGTTACCGGAGCTTTTTTTATTTGGGTAAATCCTGTTAAAGCCTGTAGCATAAAAGCACTCAACAAAAATAAAACGGGTGCAATTTTCTTTTTCATATTTACATTCATCATTAATTATTAAAATTTGAGATTGCTAAAATAAAGCAACACATGGTCTTTTAAAAAATTTTCCTGTTCTATCATGTGAAATTCGGGCAAAGCTTTTAACTGCTTAAAGTGTGGCCAACCATCTTCATCGTGGCCCTCAAATACATAATAGCCGCTTACAGAAAGTATGGTACATATTGCAATATGCATCAGGTCCTGCTTTTGCTCTTTACTGAAATCTTGCGGCCCCTGGCCAAGCTCCTGCACACCAATAAGAAGCAATACGCCATTCATATCTGGCTTTATGCCAAATTTTTCTTTTAACTGTATCCGTAATTTTAACCAGCGTACCTGCAAGTCTTCCTGCGCATGTTGCATGAAGCAAATGTAAGTAATAAGGTTTTCCCGTTTATCTTTGCGGCTCAATACCATTTATTAAAAACGATAAAAAAGAATGTTACAAATAAATTATATACGGCAACACCCTGAAGAAGTAAAGGAAAAATTAGCCAAAAAAAACTTTGCAAACACAGCATCAGTAGATGAATTGCTTAAAATGGATGAAGAACTCCGCAAACAAAAAGCTGACACAGAAGGCTTGCAGGCAAATATAAATTCCGCTTCCAAAGAAATAGGGATGCTGATGGCCAAGGGCGACAAAGATAAAGCCGAAGAAAAAAAGCAACAGGTAAATACCTGGCGGGAGGAGCAGGCTACTGGCAAAACCGGGCTTCAGGAAATGGAAGAAAAATTCACAGCGCTGTTGCTTACTTTGCCAAACCTGCCACATGAAAGTGTCCCTGCCGGAAAAACGCCGGAAGAAAATGAAGTAGTATTGCAAGGAGGTACAATCCCAACCCTTTTTGCTGCCGCAAAGCCGCATTGGGAAATAATTAAAGATTACGATCTCATCAATTTTGAGATCGGCGCAAAAATTACCGGCAGCGGTTTTCCATTATACAAAGGAAAAGGCGCAAAATTACAGCGCTCTTTAATCCAGTATTTTTTAGATTACAATACCAGTGCAGGTTATACCGAATATTTACCACCCTTGATGGTGAATGAAAATACGGCTTATGGTACCGGGCAGTTGCCTGACAAGGAGGGCCAGATGTATCATATAACTGCAGATGGGTTTTATCTTATTCCTACTGCCGAAGTGCCTCTAACAAATATTTACAGCCAGGAAATTTTGAAAGAAGATCAGCTTCCGGTGAAGATGACCGGTTATACTCCCTGCTTTAGAAGAGAGGCAGGAAGTTTTGGCAGCGATGTGCGTGGATTGAACAGGGTACACCAGTTTGATAAAGTGGAAATAATACAAATGGTGCCTGCAGAAAAAAGCTACGATACCCTGGAAGAAATGGCGAATCATGTAGAGCGGTTACTGCAGTTTTTAGAGTTGCCTTATCGCATTCTGCGTTTATGCGGTGGCGATATGGGCTTTACATCTGCACTTACATACGACTTTGAAGTGTATAGTGCAGCCCAGCAAAAATGGCTAGAAGTGAGCTCTGTAAGCAATTTCGAAACCTACCAGACCAACCGTATGAAAATACGCTACAAAGATGAAACAGGTAAAATGCAATTACTTCATTCTTTAAATGGATCTTCTTTGGCATTGCCCCGTATTGTAGCCGCATTGCTGGAAAATAACCAGGCTGAAGATGGCATTCATTTACCTAAAGTGTTGCATGCTTATTTTGGAAGTGCAGTAATTACAAAATAAAAATATGGAATATTAAAAGCGGCGCATTATATTTACTGTTCCAACATTAAAACAAACACATGAAATATTTTATCATCTTTTTAATAGCCGGAAGTGCCATTATCAGTTGTGCAAAAAAAAGTGTACCAACTGCAGGTAAAACATCACAACAGTCCCCTGCATTTGCAGTACCAGCACCAGATATGGCTAAAATGGACTCTGCATCAGCAATTTTATCTACAGAAAAAATGGCTATGCTTGGTCATGATACTTACACTGCAAAGTGTGCCCGTTGTCACGAACTAAAAAAAGTCGATAATTATACTGCAACAGATTGGGATCCAATTCTTGCAAGTATGGCTCCTAAAGCTGGCTTAACTGAAAAGGAAACTGCCAATGTACTTGCTTATGTAAAAGCAAATGCGAAGAAATAAATATTATTTAAAGTTATTATCTCTTTTATTCATTGCATTCATAGTGTTAATACTATGTGATGTCAATAAATAATACTTGCAGCTTTTTAAACTTTTCATAAATTAAAGGGTCAAATTTTTCCTCTTGACAATTTTATTTTATGAAAGTATCTGATCGTTTAAAAAATCAACATCTTTTATGGCGTGCAGGTTTTGGTCCCATGGCAGAAAATGCTGCTGATCTGGACAACATCTCACAAAAAGATCTATGGAAGCTTTTGCTTAAAACATCTGCAAAGCAACCAGAGAAGATTCAGGTCGCAGATGGCCTGGCCGATGGGCTTTACATGGGGGTTAAAGATGTGGCTATGCAAAATGCTGCTATAACTGCAGATCAGAAAGCTGCACAGCGAAAGCAACGGCAAAAAAAATCAAGAGAAAATTTAAAATCATTAAATGTTTTATGGCTCGATGAAATGATCAACAGCGAAGCTCAGCTTCGTGAAAAAATGAGCCTTTTCTGGCATGGCCATTTTGCCTGTAGGGTAATCAATAGTTATTTTCAACAGGAATTATTAGATGTTGTACGTACAAATGCTTTAGGAAATTTTGGTGATCTTCTAAAAGAAGTGAGCAAGTGTCCATCTATGCTGCAGTTTTTAAATAATCAGCAAAATAAAAAGAGCCATCCAAATGAAAACTTTGCACGTGAGGTAATGGAGCTATTTACCATGGGGCGTGGAAATTATACCGAAGAGGATGTAAAAGAAGGCGCAAGAGCGTTTACCGGCTGGGGTTTTAATCTGCAGGGAGAATTTGTTTTCAGAAAAAATGTACATGATACCGGGACTAAAACTTTCTTAGGTAAAACCGGCAATTTTGATGGCGATGATATTCTGAATATCTTATTAGAGCATGATCAGACAGCAGACTTTATTACCCGTAAGATTTACCGCTATTTTGTAAATGATACACCCGATGATGCAAAAGTACAATGGCTGAGTAAAAGATTTAAAAGCAATGGCTATGATATAAAAAAATTGCTGGAAGATATTTACACAAGTGATTGGTTTTACGAGGAAAAAAATATTGGAACAAGAATAAAATCTCCGGTTGAACTACTTGCAGGTATACGCCGTTTTTTACCATTGCAACTTGATAACGATAATGCACAGTTGCTTTTCCAAAAGGTTTTAGGACAGATATTATTTTACCCACCCAATGTAGCAGGCTGGCCTGGCGGAAAAAGCTGGATAGATAGCAGTACTTTGATGGTACGTCTCCAAATTCCTCAGGTATACGCATCTAAAGAATCCATCAGCATTCGTCCAAAAACAGATGATGATTTGAATATGGGAATGAAGATGGAAGAGCAGGTGAGAATAAAGCGGAATAAGGATTTTGCTGATAAAGGTGGCGGAGCAGATATAGACTGGACATTGGTAGATAAGATTTATGAAAAAACAAAGCGGGAGAATTTAGCCCAACAGGTTGCTGATACTTTATTGCAGACTAACAGTAGGGTAGACCTATCGTTGCTCACAAAATACCTGAACCAGGATAGCAGAGAAAATTTTATCAAAAGCACGGTTATAAATTTAATGAGCACTCCGGAATATCAGTTGTGTTAGAATTTTAGATGTATGGTTTTTTTAGAGCTGAAATTTTTTCAGTTATTAAAAAGACATCATTCAACAAATATTTAAAAATGGTTGCTGATTTTGTAAAATTATAAATCAGCAATCAAAAATCATTTTATGGTTATCAAACGCAGACAATTTATACAGGTAGGATCCCTGGCAACAGCTTCTCTAATGCTTCCCAAGTTTTTAAAAGCTTTTGAAAAGCCAAGGATGGTGCCTGCCGGAAACAAGGTTGTTGTCGTAGTACAGTTCAGCGGCGGTAATGACGGCCTTAATACGGTAGTGCCTATTACAAATGATATTTATTTTAAGTCACGTCCTAAGATCGGCATTACAAAAGATAAAGCTGTTGTATTAACAGATGAAGTTGGTCTTAATCCTGCATTGGAATGTTTTAAAGGATTGTACGACGATGGCAGTCTCGGTATTTTGAACAGTGTAGGTTATCCAAACCCTGATCGTTCTCATTTTCGGAGCATGGATATCTGGCAAAGTGCCAGCGATAGTAAAGATTTTGTAAATACCGGTTGGATCGGCCGCTACCTGGATGCACAGTGCCATGGCTGCGATAAACCTACGCAAGCATTGGAAATTGATGACCTGCTAAGCCTTGCATTAAAGGGGAATAAAGAAAAAGGACTTGCTTTTAAAGATCCGAGAAGATTGTACAGCAGCAGTAATGAAAAATTTTATAAAGACATCAATGCTGCTCATCATTCTTCCGAAGAAACGGTGGATTATTTGTATAAAACAATGAGCGAAACATTGAGCAGTGCTGATTATATTTTTCAGCAAAGCAAACTGCATCCGACAGCACAAAGCTATCCCGGAACAGAATTAGGAAAAGATTTAAAGACAATCGCTTCTCTGATCATGTCTGACATCAATACAAAAATATATTATGTTTCTCTCGGCAGTTTTGATACGCATGTGAATCAGGAAGCACAGCAAAAAAGATTATTCACAGAACTAAATGATGCAGTAAAAGCCTTTACGGCAGATCTTAAAGCCAACCACCGTTTCCAGGATGTATTGATGATGACCTTTTCTGAATTTGGAAGAAGGGTTTCACAAAATGCAAGCAATGGTACCGACCATGGTACAGCCAACAGTATGTTTTTAATAAGCGGAGGCCTAAAGCAAAAAGGTATTTTAAATGCTATGCCCGATCTGTCGGATCTTAATGAAGGCGACCTGAAATATAAAGTTGATTTTAAAAATGTTTATGGTACTGTATTAAATAAATGGTTGGGTGCTGATGATAAAACGATCTTAGGAATGCAAACCAGTCACATGGATTTTATATAAGTCAACTATAGGGGTTGACAAAAAAGCCGCCTCTTTGTGGAGCCGGCCTTTTTATTATCTAATACCATGCATCATTTTTTTCAACTTAGGAGTCAATAAAAATAATAATATGGCTGCAAGTCCGCATAAAAAAACAAATACCATAAAAAATTCATAAAGATTATGAATCTCAAACCCAGCAAAAGTGGGGTTTAAAATACTTATCTTTTTTTCTGTAAGAGCACTTATCTGTTGTGCCGAAGGAATGATTTTTTTATCCAAAATACCTTGAAGATCTATGCCCATTTTTGTAGCTTCTGTAAATTGTTCACCAGTCGCCGGCAAGATAGCCCCTAAAGTACCTGCAAGGGCATATCCAGATGCATTTGATAAGAAAAATACTCCATACAATAATGAAGAAAATCTTTTAGGTGATAATTTTCCAACAAGAGAAAGTCCGATAGGGGACAAACATAATTCACCAAATGTCTGTATAAGATATAATAATATTAACCATTTTATCGTAAGTAAACCGCTGTTTCCTAAATCTTTTACATTGTTTGCGATTATCAGATAACTCAAAGCAATCAGAGCTAGTCCAATAGCCTGTTTCACAGGTGAAATAGGCTCCTTCCCTTTCGCTCTTAATTTATCCCAGAGTATACTAAATGGTATTGCAAAAGCAACAACAAATATCCCGTTGAATATTTGAACCATTGACGGAGGCATATCCCAGCCGAAAAAATTTCTGTCGGTTTGGTTATCTGCAATAAAAGTTAATGAAGAGCCCGCTTGCTCAAAAGCAGCCCAAAAGAAAATTATAAAAAAGGAAACGATATAAATTACTAATATCCTGTCACGTTCAATTTTTGTAATAGATCCATCGGAAATAATCAAACCGGCAAGTGTAAGACCACTTGCGTAAATGATGGAATAAATAACGTTTTGCCCCACAACATAAAAAAATGTAAAACCTAAAGTTATAAAAGCAACCACTGCAATGAAAAGAGCTTTCTGAGAGAATGTTGCTTTTTGAGATTCTCCTTCTTCATAATCTTCAGCTTCATTTTTTGAAGGTAAGCCACCAATTGGTCTTCCCTCCGGGGTTCTTACATATTTATCTTTAAAAAGAAAGAATGTTGTTGTTCCTACCAACATTGCGATAGATGCTGCCAGGTAGCCCCATTTAAAAGCATGTATATCCCTTACTCCACTTTTATCTACAACATCACCAATTAAAGGGCAAATCAATTGACCGAGAAAAGCACCAAGATTTATACCCATGTAAAAAATAGTGAAAGCTGTATCTAGTTTGCTTTTTTCTTCTTTTGGATATAGGCTGCCAACCATACTTGAAATATTAGGCTTAAAAAAACCATTGCCTAAAATAATAACACCCAAACCAATGTACAAAATTGTCCTGGCCATTTCAAGGTCAGTTGTAAACATAGTTGCACTAAAGAATAAAAGCATCTGCCCTGCAGCCATTAATAATCCTCCAAGTAAAATGCAATACCGATTCCCTAAAAATCTATCGGCAATAAATCCACCTAACATTGGAGTTAAGTAACACAAACCTAAAAAGCCACCATAAATTATGGAAGATTGTTCTTTGCTCATCATTAAAGCATTCACGATAAACAAGGTCAATATCGTTCGCATGCCATAGAAATTAAACCTCTCCCACATTTCAGTTCCAAAGAGTACCCATAATCCTTTAGGATGTTTTTGTTTTATTACCTGTTCATTCATAGTAAATGTTTTAAATTTTGCTTGAAGGATTTTTTAGTTCTGTCGCCCAAAATAGGCAAATTCTTTTTAGTACAGCTAAATCTACAATTCAATTTTTAAAAATAGCGTTAATGGACTTTCAAAAACTACCACCCATATAAAAATTAAGGTTATAACTTCGGGCAATAAAATACATTAAAAATTAGTTTGTAATCCCCAATTCAATATTTTATATAAATGAATATTCTTTTAGTAGGCGCAGGTGGCAGAGAACATACACTTGCCTGGAAACTCCAACAAAGTCCACGATGCGGAAATATTTTTATAGCGCCTGGCAATGCAGGCTCAGCAGCATGCTGCACAAATCTCAATATTGCCACTACAGATTTTGAGGGGATGGCAACAGCATGTAAAAAACATAAAATAGAGATGATCGTTGTGGGGCCTGAAGAGCCGTTGGTAAAAGGCATTACTGATTTTTTTAAGAATAATGATGAGACCAGCCACATACATATTATTGGCCCTGCAAAAGAACCAGCCCAGTTAGAAGGTAGCAAAGCTTATGCAAAAGCATTTATGCAGCGCCATAATGTACCAACAGCGGCGTACAGGGAGTTTACTACAGATAATTATGCTGATGGGTTGGATTATATAAAAAAACATTCTTTACCTATAGTGCTTAAAGCAGATGGACTTGCGGGAGGAAAGGGTGTGTTGATATGCAATACTCATCTTGAGGCACTGTCAGAATTTGAATTGATAATAGTGAGAGCAAAATTTGGTGAAGCAGGAAAAAAAGTGGTAATAGAAGAGTTTTTAAAGGGGATAGAAATGAGTGTTTTTGCTTTAACGGATGGGAAAGATTATATTTTATTGCCAGAGGCAAAAGATTATAAAAGAATTGGCGAAGGAGATGCGGGCCTTAATACAGGCGGAATGGGAGCAGTAAGTCCATTGCCTTTTTTTGATGAAGCATTAAAAACAAAAGTGATCAATAAAATTGTGAAACCGACTATCGACGGACTTTACAAAGAAAATATGGATTACAAGGGATTTGTGTTTTTTGGATTAATGATCGATAACGGAGAGCCCCTTGTAATTGAATATAACTGCCGGATGGGCGATCCGGAGACAGAAGTGGTAATACCAAGGCTAAAAAATGATCTGCTGGAAATGCTGCTGGCAACCTGCAACGGAGAGCTCAATAAGATTGATGTACATACTGATAAACGTACTGCTGTGGCTACTGTAGCAGTTAGTGGCGGCTATCCCGGGGGCTATGAAAAAGGAAAAGTGATTCATGGGCTGGACATAAAATTGCCAGAGGACTGTCTTTTATTTCATGCTGGCACCAAAAAAGAAGGAGATGATATAGTTACCAATGGCGGAAGGGTTTTAGTAATGACTGCTTTCGGAGATAATATAAAGGCGGCGGGTGCGTTATCAAGCAGCGCATTGGAAGATATTTATTTTGAAGGCATTTTTAACAGGAGAGACATAGGGTATGAATTTGTATAAAAAAAACATACTAACGTTTATGCATACACGAAGAAAAATGTCTGCAAAAAACTAACATTGTTAGTAAAGCAAAATGCTTTTTTGTGAGTTTAGAAATTGTCTTGGAAATATTATGATAAAAAATATTTTTTTGCTGTTGTAAATCCAATATTTTATATCAACTTTGCGAGCATTGATTTACATACGATTGTCATTTAATATACTATGGGAATTTTCAATTTTTTTACACAGGAAATAGCAATAGATCTGGGTACTGCAAATACCCTGATAATTCACAACGATGAAGTAGTGGTGAACGAGCCATCTATTGTTGCTTTAGACAGAAATAATCCAAAAAATTTATTAGCCGTAGGAAAGAAGGCCTTGATGATGCATGAGAAGACTCATGAAAGCATCCGTACGGTGAGGCCATTGAGAGATGGTGTGATTGCAGATTTTAATGCTGCGGAATTAATGATAAGGGAATTGATAAAATTAGTTTATCCAAAAAAGCCTTTGTTTGCACCAAGCTGGCGCATGATGATATGCATACCCAGCAGCATTACAGAAGTGGAAAAACGTGCAGTTAGAGATAGTGCAGAGCAGGCAGGAGCCAAAGAAGTTTATTTAATTCATGAGCCAATGGCAGCAGCACTTGGTATAGGTATAGATGTGGAAGAACCGGTAGGAAACATGATCATTGATATTGGCGGTGGAACTACTGGTATCACAGTAATTGCTTTGGCAGGTATTGTTTGTGATCAGAGTATAAGAATTGCTGGTGATGAATTTACAGCAGATATTATGGAAGCACTTCGTCGCTATCATAGTTTATTGATTGGTGAGCGTACTGCAGAACAGATCAAAATACAGGTCGGTGCAGCAATGAAAGATTTGGAGAATCCGCCAGATGATATTCCTGTAAACGGACGTGACCTGGTAACTGGTATTCCAAAGCAGGTAATGGTAAGCTTTCAGGAAGTAGCAGAAGCATTGGATAAAAGTATTTTTAAAATAGAAGAAGCTATCTTAAAGGCATTGGAAACAACACCTCCGGAATTGGCTGCAGATATTTACAGGCGTGGGCTTTACATTACAGGCGGTGGCGCTCTTTTGCGCGGGCTTGATAAGCGCATTGCAAACAAAATAAAACTACCGGTGCATGTTGCTGATGATCCACTTAAAAGTGTGGTTAGAGGAACCGGCATTGCTTTAAAAAATTATGATCGCTATCCTTTTGTGATGCGTTAGTGAGAAAATACAAAAAAAGAAAATTCTAAATTCTAAAAACAAACTCTTCATTTTTAGAATTTGGAATTTCAATATTAAATATTCTACAACACGGTGCGTAATATCTTCCTTTTCATCCGCCGCTATTTCAATTTTATAATTTTCCTGGTATTGCAGGTGCTGAGTATTTATTTGATAGTGCATTACAACCGCTATCACGAGGCAATGTTTGATAATACTGCTAATAACATAACTGGTAGAATAAATGAGCAGTATAATAAAGTCGAGTATTATTTCCAGCTGAAGAGAACAAATGATTCACTTGTAAAAGCCAACGAGGTTTTATATAATAAATTAAAAGTAAATTTTGATCTGCCCGATAGTGCTACAAAAATGCAGGTAGACACTTTAAGAATTGACTCGCTGGTTGAATATCGCATACTTACTTATCTGCATGCAAAAGTTATTTCTAATTCCATTACCAATGCAACCAATTTTATTGTTCTCTCGGGCGATAATGTAAAAAGATTCAGGCAGGGAATGGGTATTGTTGATGCAAACAACGGTGTTATCGGAATTATTACAGAAGTGAGCGGTAATTATGCAGTTGTGATGAGCTTACTACATAAAGATAGCCATATCAGCGGTAAGCTGTTAAAGGGTGGAGAAGTGGGGACCCTTAGCTGGGATGGGAAGCAGCCGAATATTGTAACCCTTAACAACATTCCCAAAAGTGCGAAGATTGTAAAAGGAGATACTATTATTACCAGCGGACTTAGTACAACTTTCCCTAGAGGGTTAATGCTTGGCAGGGTGGAAGAAGTATTTGCAGAAACCGCTACTAATAATTTCAGAATAAAATTTCATACTGCAGCAAATTTTTATAACTTGGAGTATGCTTACGGAATTATAAATGATCAACAGGAACCGGTAAATAAAATTTTAGATAAATTAAAAAAACAACAATAGCCCAGGTAAATGAGTAGCCTTGTAAAAAATATTATACGGTTTATATTATTTATACTTTTTCAGCATTTTGTGCTGGACAGGATAAGCCTTCATGAGATGATAACTCCTTATGTATATTTTCTATTTATACTTTGGCTTCCTTTTAGAATGCAGCGCACCTGGCTGATGCTTATAGCATTTTTACTTGGGTTTACATTGGATAGTTTCCGTCATCAGCCTGGCTTTCATGCGGCTGCATGTGTGTTGATCGCATATGTTAAACCATTTTTGGTAAACCTACTGATACCGCAGGAAGGTGCAGATACAAATTACCAGGAACCATCTATAAAAAGCCTGGGAGGGCCAATGCCGTATTTTATTTTTATAGGTGTTCTCAGTCTTCTGCACAATACCTGGTTATTTTTGCTGGAAGCCTGGCAGTTCGGAAACATCTGGTATTTTCTTATCAAAACAATTCTTTCAACAGCTATTAGTATTTTACTGATATTTATAACGGAACTTATTTTTAACCGTAAGCAAAAATTCAGAACAAATACAATTTAAAAAACTTAGTTTAAATGATACAGGTATTGTGTGCTGAGGTGAGCAAAGCCGGGTAAAAAATATATGCTGAGGGCTGCCCGATGGAAATGAAAAACACGGTTAAGCTATGTGCGTGGGATTGTGCCGGCCCTGCCTACCGGACAGGAAGGTTTGTAATGCACAGCGGGAACTATGTTGGGTTTAAAAAAACTGTTGAAAGCCCCCGATAAATAATTATAATCTATACAATTCAATTAATAAATGTCTGTATTTAACCAGTCGAGAAAAAATGTAATCATGCTTGTATTTGCAGGCATGTTCCTCGTGATCATTCTTCAACTGGCACATCTTCAATTATTTTCTTCTGAATATAAAATTCTGGCCGAGGTGCAAGGCACTTTTCGTAAAGTTATCTACCCTGACAGGGGAATTGTTTTTGACAGAATCGGCCGCCCCATTTTAGAAAATGCTACGATTTCAGACCTGATGGTTACGCCAAATAAATTGAAAGGAATTGATACCTTATCTCTATGTAATATTTTAGGAATTGATACAGCACAGTTTCACAAAAAAATTGTGGAGCTGATCATTAAAAATGGCAGAGCAAGAGCATCTGTATTTGAAGCTTTGTTGAGTGATAAGAAAATGGCAATGCTGAATGAGTCAATGTACAGGTTTGCACCGGGATTTTATTTACAGGAACGTTCGGTAAGAAGCTACCCTTACGAAGCAGCTGCAAATGTACTTGGCTATACTGCAGAGGTAGATCCGAATTATTTAAAAAATCATGAGACAGATGGCTATGTGAGCGGTGACTATGCAGGTATGACCGGGATTGAAAGAACGTATGAAAAAGTATTGATGGGCGAGCGTGGAATTGAATACTGGAAAAGAGATAATAAAAATCGCCTGACAGAAAAAATGGAAAATGGTAAATATGATACTGCAGCAGTAGCAGGGCAGAATTTACATACTTCTATAGATATTGGTTTGCAGGAACTGGGAGAAAAATTAATGGAGAATAAATTAGGTTCTATTGTAGCAATTGATCCTAAAACAGGAGGGATACTTGCAATGGTAAGTGCGCCTACATACAAACCTCAGTTTCTTTCTGGCAGCGAAAGGCGCAAGCATTTCTCCCAACTCTTTCTAGACCCAGCTTTACCGTTACTGAACAGAACAGTGAGTGCAACGTACTCACCCGGCTCTACTTTTAAAACTTTACAAGCCTTGGTTGGCTTGCATGAAGGTGTAATAACTACTGGGTTTAGGGTTTCATGCAGTGGAGCTTTTTATGGCTGTGGTACAGGCAGGCCAATGAAATGCCTGGATAGGGGGACTTTTGATCTGAGGAGTGCTATTACAGTATCTGACAATACTTATTTTGCCACGGTTATGCAAAGAGTAATTGACAACCCTGTTTTCCCAAACATTGACAGCAGCCTTGCAAGTTGGGACCGTTACATGTATGCGTTCGGGTTAGGTCATAAATTAGGCATAGATGTGCCTGCTGAGAAGAAAGGATATATCCCAACGCCTGCTTACTTTAATGACCCAAAAAGATTTGGCCCCGGGCATTGGAATTATTGCAGCTTCAGGTCAGTAAGTATTGGTCAGGGAGAGGTGAATACAACACCGCTACAGGTGGCAAATGAAATGGCCTATATAGCCAATAATGGCTGGTACATTACACCACATGTGGTAGATTCTATTGATGGCGGAGATAATTCAAACATACTGGAACAGTATAGAACGAAACACCATCCTATTGATATACCTGACAGTATATTTGAAGCAGTGCATGATGGTATGGAAGGAGTAGTAGAAAGAGGAACAGGAAGAAGGGCCAAGATACCCGGTATAATTTTTTGCGGAAAAACAGGAACAGTGGAAAATTATTATCGTGGTGAAAAACAGAAGAATCATTCTTTTTTTGCAGCATTTGCACCAAGAGAAAATCCAAAGATTGCAATAATGTGTGTAGTAGAAAATAGCGGACAAGGGGCTTGGTTTGCGGCACCAATAGTTAGCCTTATGATAGAGAAATACCTGAAAGACTCCATCACTGATAAAGCTCGTTTGGCACTAATAGAGACTATGTCAAATACCAATTTGATACCGGCAAGAATAGGCATTGAAATGCGGAGGCAGGATAGTCTTCGTCATTCAAAAGATACAGCATACTTATCAGCAAAAGGGTATATTAAAACTATAAAAGATACTGTAGGTATTGATGACGGCGATAACGAAGATGAGATAAACAGGCTAACGACAGATACAACAAAAAAGGAAAATAAAAAGAAAGACAGTACTGACCGTAAACCAGAAACACCTGCTATAATTCCTGATAATAAAAAAAAGCCGGTAACAGCAGATTCAGTTACTACAACCGGACGTTGATACATGTACCAAAAAAATCCATCCATATCAAAAGGCGTTGACTGGGTAATGGTATGGCTATATGTTATCATTATTGCCATTGGATTGATATGTATTTTTTCAGTGGAATACAAGACAGGTGACAGTGTAACACATACCTTGATCGGGTTCAAAAAAAATTATAGTAAGCAATTATTTTTTTTTGGCGCCTGTGTTATTTTGGGCACTTTTATTTTGTTAACCGATAGTAAATTATTTACCGCTACAGCAAATCTTTCTTACCTGGCAGGTATACTTTTGATACTTGCCACGTTTGTAGTAGGTAAGGAAATAAAAGGGAGTAAGAGCTGGATTCCATTGGGGTTTATGAATCTTCAGCCGGTAGAGCTTTGTAAAATATTTACTGCGCTTGCCCTGTCGAAATATCTTTCCATGCAGGAAACCGATTTTCGAAAACCTACGTCTCAATTGATCGCAGCAGCTATTTCTTTTACGCCGGCTATACTGTCTATATTACAGGGAGAAACAGGCCTTGCGTTGGTTTACTTTTCATTTTTAATTCCGATGTACAGGGAAGGTTTACCACCAGGGTATTTAATTGCAGGTGTAGCAATGGCTATATTATTGGTCGTCTCTTTGTTATTTCCCACAAAGACATTGCTGATAGGATTTGTGATCTTAGCAGCATTACTTGTTTTTTTTAACCGCAGGCAAATAAAAAAGAATAGCCGCTTACTTTATATTATTGTAGGCGCCTGGCTTTTCTGTTCCTTATTTGTGGGGCTTGCGGTACCATTTGTTTTTAAACATGTTTTTAAAAAATACCAGGCAGATAGAATCTTCAGCATGGTTGGAGTTGATAATCCATTTACAGATGATAAAACCGCATCATTGATTTCCCCTGAAGAAGAAAAACAAAAGCAGAAAAAGACAGATCAGCAGAATTATAATGTGAAGCAATCCAAGATAGCTATTGGCTCGGGGGGCCTGGCAGGTAAAGGGTTTTTAAAAGGAACACAAACTCAGGGAGATTTTGTACCGGAGCAACATACCGATTTTATTTTTACATCTGTTGGCGAAAGTTTTGGCTTTTGGGGTTGTGCTACTTTAATTCTTTTATACCTGGCTATGCTTTTCAGAATAGTAAGAATGGCAGAACGACAGCGAAGCACTTTCAGCAGGGTATATGCATATTCGGTTGCAGCAATTGTATTTTTTCACGTGTCGGTAAATGTTTGCGTAACAATTGGTTTGGCACCTGTAATAGGTATTACATTGCCGTTAATGAGTTATGGAGGTTCGTCTTTATTAACCTTTACTATACTCATTTTTATATTGATCAAGTTAGATGCAGATAGGCAAATGGTATTGCGATAGAAAAGCAGATATCGACGACTGTTTTATTTCAGCAAATTTTAATTTTGAAAAAATGAAAATAATTCCTCTAAGCGAAGGAGCATTCAGCATTGATAAAACAAAAGTTTTTATTCCTTTTGATAAAGCCAAAGATGATCTGCAAAAAAGAGCCGCCGGAAGTTTGCTGGTAGAAATTCAGCCTTTTGTGGTAATTACAAATAAAGATATTATTGTCCTGGATACCGGCCTCGGTTTTACAAACGCCGATGGAATATTACACATACATCAACAGCTTACAGATAATGGCATCAGCCCAATGGATGTGACTAAAGTTTTATTATCACATTTACACAAAGATCATGCTGGTGGTATTTCCATTATTGATAAAGTACACGGCAGTGTTTTTTATAGTTTTCCTAATGCTGCTTATTATGTGAATGAAAAAGAACTTGCCTATGGTTTGGCAAATGAAACTCAATCTTACCTACCGGAAGAATTTAAAATATTAGCTAACTCCGATAAAGTTGTTTTATTGGAAGATGAAGGAGTGATAGATGGATATATAAAATACAAGCTGACAGGAGCGCATTCTCTTTATCACACTGTTTTCTGGATAGAAGAAGAAAATCAAATAATATTTTTCGGCGGTGATGTTGCGCCGCAGCTACATCAAATGAAAAGCAGGTTTGTAGCTAAATATGATTTTGATGGTAAAAAAAGTATGGAGTTAAGAACACAATGGTGGCAGCAAGGTCAGGAGGAACATTGGACTTTTTTATTTTATCATGATATAAAATCCCCAATGCTGGCGCTTTAAAAAAAGAGGCCTGCCCTAAAAAGAGCTGGCCGTTGCTAACCTATGAAAAACACCTGCTACAAATGTATATGAAAAAAATCGACATACAAATATTCCTATAACTTTTTTATTCTATTTATATTTGGGTGATTAGAGGCGTTTCAGGGGATAAAAAATAAAAAACCCTTTCAATTGAAAGGGTTTAAAGTACTTAAATATGCAATATAATTACTCAGAAAAATTGCGAAGCATCATTCCTTTATTTCGTTTTTGCATATTATTTTGTCTCATTTTTCTAAGCCTCTCTATCATTTTTGCACGAAATTCCACATCTACTTTAAAGAAATTGTTTGTTCTGTCTGCACCCAGAATTTTAATAAAACGGTCCTGGTATTTCTTCTTAACATTTAAAGTTGCCTGCTGCCTGTCCAGTTCAGTCATGTCTGGCGACAGAGCACTTAATTCATGATCATACTGTTCATGAACAGGCCAAAAGCGTTGAGCCTCATCAGGCGTAAGATTTAATTGCTTTGAAACATAGGCAATATATAGAGCCTGCACTTTTTCTCCACCCGGGCCAGGCTGAGCCTGAACCAAAAAAAAGGAAAACATTGAAACGCTTATTAAAAGTATCATTTTTTTCATGGGAAGTCTTAATTATTCAGGTTTGCTTTGTTAAGATAATTATCGAGTGTATTATCATTTATAATATAATCTTCTGGTGCTGGTAAATTAATATTATCATCACCAGAAGATGCTACCAATGCTGCATTTACATTCAGGCCTCTTTTTTCAAGATACTGCTCTATATCCTTATCAGATATAGTGTTCAGCTCCTGGTCAAAGCTATTATTTTTTATAATTTGTTTTGCATCTGCCATAGCAGTTTTTGTTTCCGCACTGGCAAAAAAGTTTTTATCGGTTGTACCCTTATTATTAAAAAAAGAAATAACACTAAGTCCGATCAATCCGCTAATTCCAGCGGCTACTGCATAGCGTGAGAAAGATGAGCGCTTTTGCATAGTGATCACTTTGGCAGGCTGAGGCAAAGTTACCCCCACTATCTTCTCTACATTTTTATCAAAGTAATTTATCGGAACAGCAAATACATTTCTTTTACCAATACCAGCGATCGTTGGGGAAAGATTTAATATTTCTTCAGCAGAAGTCTCAATTGAACCAGCCTTGATCTTATTTAAAATAGAATCAGAAAGGTCGTCAAAATAATTTTCGGGTATTGAAAAAGGCTGTTTTGGAATATTATCTAAAAAATTTTGGTCTATCGGCAATTCGGCTAAGAGATTATTAGTGAGTATGTTAAAATAGCCATCGGGCACAGAAAACACATTAGCAAATGGTATTTCAGCTACCGCTGGACTAATGCTTAAAAGTTCATCTTGTATTTCATTTCTATTGCTCACAGGTTAATAGACGTATTTTTACGTGTAAAGTTTAACGATTAAGTATATAATCCTCAATTTTTTTTACGGCGTGATGATAACTTGCTTTAAGAGCACCTTCACTCGTCTCGAGCACACGGCTCATTTCCTGGTAAGGCATTTCATCATAATATCTTAAGTTAAAAACTGCTTTTTGTTTTTCAGGTAATTGCTGTATAGCCATCTGAAGTTTCCATTCCAGTTTATTTCCATCAAAATCTTTATCAGCTTGAAGTTTATTGGTCAAGTTAGATTCTTCGTTGCTTAATGAAACAGATGATCGTTTTTTTTGCTGCTCTAAAAAGGTAAGACTTTCATTTGTTGCTATACGGTACATCCAGGTGTATAACTGGCTGTCTTCCCTGAAATTATCCAGATTTTTCCATACCTTAATAAACATGTTTTGCAATACATCATTTGCATCATCATGATCTACAACCATACGGCGTATATGCCAATACAACTTTTCCTGGTATTTTTTTATGATACTGGTATATGCTCTTTCCTTTGTTGCTTCGGTTTTAAACTGTTGCAACAGTTCTTTATCATCTAACTGGTCGGCCATAAATTGTTTGAAGTGCTACAAATGTAACTTACAGACTTTGCTTTATAAAAAAAGTTTAACCTTTTTTATTGATTCAATAATACAGAATGGTGGATTTAATTAATTGTCTGCACCGTCCATCTTTTTATGATACGCTTTTATAAAAATAGCGCCAAGATTTTTATAAGGAGGAATATAATCATCCCAGCTTTCCCTGATAGCTTTGCTCGGATCATTTTCCATCATTTTTGAAAGAGAGCTCCACATCGTTTTCCAGGAAAGGGTTTTACCGGAAATAAGTGTTTGATTAATATAATTTATGATGGGTTGATTGATATCACCTGTACCGGTTTCTTTAGTTGAAATGATATGTGCATCCGGAGAAATTTCTAAAATTTTATTTAGATTTTGATAACCACCGCAGGAGCCGAGCACAATTATTTTTGCATTATCAGGCATGCGTGCGATGGTACCTGGCAGCCAATAACTATGGCCACGATGCACTACCATTGTGGGTTCCATATCCATTCCTCTCAGGTAATTGCCAAGATGCACCTGTGCAGAGTCATCAAGGTTTTGATTATAATCAAGCGGCCGGTTGGCGTAAACCATAATATTTCCTTTCCGTGATTTTAGTTCTACCCATTCTTTTTTCATGGTTTGCTCCCAGTCTTTTGACGGAAACGAATTAACGAAACGGGGAAAAAATGCTTTACCATCTTCATCGCCATAAAAAAACACCTGCTCTACAATGCGTCCTTTTTCATCCTGCATTGCCGGGTTAGATATTTCATAAATAGATGGAATACCAATCTCTGCTGTGAAATCAATTGTAGATGCAGGATCAGAAGACATCATAATCTTTTTGAGAAGATCATACACTATTTTTCCTTTTACGTTATTTTCTGCAATACTTTTCTGTTCGTTGTCTTCTACGTATGACAGAATGGTTTGCTGTAGGTTTTTATCAGTAATACTGCTGTAAGAATCGGCAACATCTACAGCATCTTCCAAATTCAAGCCTTTATCAAGATTGGCAACAAAGGCTTTCATCAGCACGGTAGAACTTTCTGCAGGCATCATTTTTAAAAACGTATCCAACCGGTTATAATTAGCCGCCATTTTTAAAAACTTTTTAAAATAATCGAAGTTTACATTTAACAGCAAGGAATCTCCTCTAGGATTTTTCCCCATCAGTTGCACCATTCTATCATAACTGTTTTTGTAACTACTTGTGTAAATATCATTCTCTCCCATCACTATCATATAGTATAATTCTGCAGCGGTCAATGGCTGAATGGCTCTCATGCGGATAGGAACAGGTTGCTCATGAAGCGTATTAATGGGCGTAATAAAATGTCGTAATGCCATTTTATATAAAGTCTGGCGAAGGCCATTTGCACCAAACATTGCTATTGGAGTATCCAATATGGGCGCCGCCATTCTTTTAGAATATTCGATTTCTGTTTTTACAAGTAATTTGTAATAACCTACGCTGTCATATCCTTTTTCACCATCGCCAACAAATTCTTTAATGCTGTCTATTTTTTTTTTGCCGGATAAAATATCATCTAAAAAAGGAAAATAGAAAAGTGCATTTGGAGTCTGGCTGAGTTTTGCAACAGCAATTACCATTTTATCGGTATTGCGATGTATCAATTGCCCCTGCGTAGATTTTACAGATTGTGCATACGAATATAATTGTACCGGATCATTTTTGCAAGCCACTACTACCAGGCTATCTGCAAAAGATTCTTTTGCAAAAGGCTTAATGGTCTCTAATATTTTATCAGGATAAAGTGTACAGAATTTTAAGTAAACAATATTCTGAATGGATTGAATATCCTTGTTATCAAAAAATATATCGCTGT
>JBDSIB010000041.1:0-37011 GCA_039918155.1 Ferruginibacter sp. | reverse complement strand
ATTAAATGGATTTTAATCCAATCAATCTTTCAACATCCCCGTTCATCCATTTTGTAGTCCCGGAAGGATTCGAACCTTCAACCCCCGAATTAAAAGTTCGGTGCATCTAACCATTGAGCTACGAAACTATTTTGTGCGGCTTCCAGGTTCGAACTAGATACCATCAACTTATTTTTACCTCTTAGAAAAAGAGGAAGCTGATCATGTTACCAAAACACCCAACCGCATTGGTTGACTTCGGGACTCGAACCCTGTTCTTCACATTCATAATGTGCTACTTTACCGGTTAAGCTAAAGCCAACGTGTTATCATTACGGGTTTGCGGTTCGTACGGGAATTGAACCCGTTGCAACAGATCGACAATCTGTGATGTTACCATTACACCAACGAACCATAAATTCTGTATAGCAGGTAGGGCTCGAACCTACATCCTCTCCGGTCCAGGCGGAGTATCCAACCATTGGAATGCTGCTATATTTTTTGGTACCAAACATTTCTTCTTTACTCAACTTCATTGGCGTCGCACTCTTGTACAGCGAATCTTTTTTCAGCTTTTACCGTAGCGCAGATCTTCTGCAGGATAAAAAAGCCCGGTCGTTTTTGGCGACCGGGCTTTTCTGTTTAAGTATTTTCACACTTTAACGAACATACCTCGGTCGTTCCATATCACTATCATTTGTATTATCTATCAATTTCATATCACTCTTCGGCGCACAGCACACACATACTAATTCTGCAAGTTGCTTTTGATATGATCTAAATCGTTTATGTTGTAATTGCATAATGTTTATTTTTTGTTGTATAAGATTCAATCTTTTAATTTTTACACAATGTTTATTAATAATTTTTTTTCTTTTTATAATCCGCTTCCCTTCTGCACATTAAAAAACCCCGCTGTTATGGGCGGGGCTTGTGTTATAGCGAATTAGTCTTTATACTTATTCATCAGCGTAACACGCCCCGCAATCACTATAATCCGAATTCGGACTAAAGCCATTTGCTTTTTCAATATGTAATTTTGTGCGTAGCATGAGTTGCTGTTTTAAATTTTGTTTTGCGATGCAAAGATGAATTTATTTTTTCCATTCCGCCAAATATTTTTTTAATTTATTTTTAAATTTTTATTTCCAGCGTGCTGAAACCCTCTATTGACAATGGTTTCAGACGTTAAAAAAATATCATTCCTGTTTGTATCTTTTTTCAGTAAGGTATCGCCAATATCTTTTCGGCATGTGTTGTATGTGCAATTTCATATTTTTTCTTGCAGCAATATTTACACTGCTAAAATATTGTTGCCATAATTGCTGATATAATTCTTCACTTTCATCACAAATATTTTTTATGGCTGCAGCATTATTCAAATCAGTTTCAAAATTTAAACTGACTTCTGAAACTTTCTCCAGGTCATAATACAAACCATATTTTCGGCGGCTGTCATAAATGAGCCAGCGCTGGTCAGCATACCTTTTTTCAAAATGATTGCTTATCAAAGGCAGCACATTAAAATCGGGCTGAATAAGGCAATAATATAAATTATCTTTTGTCAATTGAAACCTTACAAACGCTTCCATGCGGTGTTTTTCCCGTTGCACTTTACGACTGGTTTGCTGCAGCATTAAAACATCGGGATGAGCATAATTATTTTCCACCGCCTGCTTTGACGCCAGCACATAAACGATGTAACGATAGATCACATTTTCAATATCTTTTTGTTCAGAAAGAAAAGTTTTATACAATTGAGAAAATGTATTGGGCGTTAGCTTATCTTTTAATTTTTTATATACCCGGGCAAACTTTATTTTATCACTTTTTGCTTCATGAATATTTCCAAAAAGGCTGCCACTGTTTTCATTTTCTTTACAAATGAATGGTTCTAAGATTTTGTATTCATATATTTCAAAAACAGCTGTCAGCAAGCCTTCAAAGCTTCCATCGTATATGACTATGTTCATCCTAAAACAAATTTATTTGCGGGGAAAAGTTTGGCTTGTATTTACTCTTTCCTTCTGAAAGTATAAACTGTTTTATCTGCCAGGGCTGCCAGTCTTTTTTCTCATAAATATTATTGGTATAAATAAAATATTTTGTGCGATTCATAGCAATGCCGAGCTTTTTTAAATACTCCCAGGTAATAGCACCAAACTTTCTTGCAGCACAAATTTTATTTACAGACTGTATACCGATACCGGGCACCCGAATTAATAATTGTTTATCCGCCGTATTAATATCGATCGGAAAAAAATGAAGATTGCGTAAAGCCCAACTCAGCTTTGGGTCGATGTCAATATCCAGCAACGGATTTTCTTTATTTACAATTTCGTTTACTTTAAAACCATAAAAACGTAACAGCCAATCTGCCTGGTAAAGCCTGTTCTCTCTTATCATTGGTACAGGCGTTCCAATGGCAGGCAAGCGGTAATCATTACTTACGGGCACATATCCGGAATAATATACCCGGCGCATATTGAATTTTTTATAAAAACCATTTGCCAGGTATAATATTTCCAGGTCAGTTTCGGGAGTAGCGCCAATAACCATTTGTGTACTTTGTCCGGCTGGTGCAAATGAGGGTGCTTTTTTAAATATTTTCTTTTCTTCTTTATTCTGAATGATCGCATTTTTTAAATGCTCCATTGATTGCAACATGCTGTGTTGCTTTTTATCAGGCGCTAATAATGCTAAACTTTTTTCCGTTGGCATTTCTACATTTATGCTGAGCCTGTCTGCCCAAAGGCCGGCTTCTTTTATTAATTCTTCACTTGCACCGGGAATCGTTTTTAAATGTATGTAGCCATTAAAATTATTTTCTGTCCGCAACTTCTTGGCAATTTTTATTAAACGCTCCATGGTGTAATCTGCATTGGTAAAAATGCCGGAACTTAAAAACAAACCTTCGATATAATTTCGGCGGTAAAAATTTATGGTAAGGTCAACAACTTCCTGTACGGTAAAAGCTGCTCTTTTTATATCATTACTTTTCCTACTGACGCAATAAGCACAATCAAATATGCAGACATTGGTAAGCAGTATTTTTAAAAGAGAAACACAACGCCCATCTTCGGTATAGGCATGGCAAATTCCATTACCGGTATTACCTAAGCCTTTATTTTTATTTTTTCTATCACTTCCGCTGCTGGCGCAGCTTACATCATATTTTGCAGCATCGGCAAGTATGGCGAGTTTTTCGGTTATGCGGTCGGTGTTCATTATTGGTGCTTAAAAATTCAAGGTTATTAATATGGTAGCGTCAATGAAGAAACATTCTTCTTTATACTGCTAATGTGTGCATCGCTTAAAAAATAATTGTTGCCATGCAGCCATTCAAAACTTTCAGCCCACAAAATGCAATGCTTTATAAATTGTGTTTCCCAGGCCTGGCTTATAATGATGGTTTCCTGTTTAAGATTGCCCACAAGAAAGTTTTTTACACTCACATCCAGGTAAGGAATGGTTTGTATAAAGTCCAGCAGTTCTACATTTGTGGCACAGGGAAAGTTTTTCTGTTCATTCACATTATTTTTTGATGCCCGGTGTGTAGCAATATTCTTATTGATTATTCTCAAAATAATTTCCCCGAGGTATTCATTTGTAATCGCTGTCATAAAAATAATTTTTAATTAAAATAATTTTCCCTGTCCGCCCGGAACCCTGAAAATACTGGTATCCAGGCTCCATTCTTCTGCATTCATGTGATACAACTTTCCATATTTTTTATATTGTTGCGCTACCATTTGTGCTATATTTCCTTCGCCACGCATACGTACGCCCCAGCGGGTATCGTTCACTTTTCCATCATGGCTTTGCTCTATCAAATGCCAAACTTTATCAGCATGGTTTGGAAAGTTTTTGTACAACCAATCATGAAATAAAAATTTGATAGCACCATTTAAACGGATAAAAGTATAAGCAGTAAAAGTGGCGCCATTGTCTGCGGCTTCTTTCATGATGCGTTGCATCTCATGTTCATTAAGTCCCGGTATCATTGGCCCCATCATCACACCCATGCGTACACCTGCTTTGCTGAGTTCGTTTATTACTTTTAGTTTTTGTTTTGCAGTGGTTGTTCTTGGTTCCATTATGCGGCGCAGGTCTTCATTAAAAGACGTAATGGAAACCATGGCTGAAACAATATTTTTCTTCGCCATTTCCTGCAACACATCTTTATCTTTTAATATCCAGGAATTTTTTGTGAGTATACCAACCGGTTGATTGAATTCATTACATACTTCCAGTAATCCTCTGGTCAACCGATAATTTTGTTCGGCCGGTTGATAACAATCTGTATTGCCGCTGAGCATAATGGGCGCACATTCCCATTTAGGATGCTCTAAAAATTTACGCAGCAATTGTGGTGCATTTTTTTTAATGAGAATCTTCTGTTCAAAATCTAGGCCTGCGCTGTAACCCCAGTATTCATGTACATTACGGGCATAGCAATAAATGCAGCCATGCTCACAGCCGGCATAAGGGTTCATGCTGTAGCCCATGCCGACATCCTGGCTTTCTATTTTGTTTACAATCGTTTTTGATTGCTGCTCTATGTATTGCGTTGGTATGTTGCTGGCTTCCCAATCATCGATGGCTTCTACATTTTCCTGGGTGATCTCATTTTTTATAAATTTATTTTTATAATTGAACTGGGCACCACGGCCATGGCGGTATTGGGTAGTTTCTTCCTGTTCGTTGGCGGAAACTTTATGATGATCTTGTTGTAACCCCTGACCCCTAAAGGGGAACTTAGATTCGTTGTCCATTATTTGTTTTATTTTTTTTGCCGGGAAGGCATAAAGGAATTAAGTTTTAATTTTAATGAGTATTTTCATTTGTTGACTTGCGGTATGCCGTACATCCCGATAACTATCGGGAGAGTGACACAACAATGTTTAATAGCAGCACTGAAGTTTATCAATAAGAAAAATTATAATTATACAAATTCAATAAAGATTTTTTTCAATTTTAGTTATACGATATAAGTCTCCCTTTAAGGATCAGGGGCTTCCAAATAAATTTCCCTGTGTTGTATTAACAGGCAAATTTTGAAATTCAAAACGCTGCGCTACCTGGTATTTTATCCGATAGCTATCGGATTCATCAACCGGACGTTTTAATAACAGCATACTGTCTGCAATAAACCGCCCGGTAAAATGTTTGTGGCTATATTCCAACCAGCCTTTTTCATATTGCCAGGGTTGTAATTTTCTTGCAATGGTGAGATGTGGCTCAATAAAAAAATGCGGCTTGTTATCATTATCTAATTTCATTAGTCGCTGTGTTTCGGTACGTATTTGTTTTACCAGATCCTGCACCGGCACTTTGGAAGTAATATTTATAAATATGGTATGACTGGGAAAACTACCATAGTCTTTCAGCTCAACTTTTACAGGTGGAAAGCCCATACCGATCATTTTTAAACGGTTGATAATGCGTTCTTCAAACATTTCGTACTGCGCAAAATTTACCAGCATAATATGAGGTTTACTATAAACCGCTGTGGAATTTTTATAGGTTTCATAAAAATCTTTTTTTACCTGCATTATTTTATTTCGCAGGTCTTCATGTGGATTAAGCACTAACTGGTATTCGTAAATTTTATAACCGGGTAGAGCATTATGGATGTTTTTCATTGTGCAAAAGTTTTTTCGTAGTAAAAATATTTATTACCAACTTATTTAGCATAAATTTACTAAATAATTTAGCTAATAATAAAACATTTTTTATGGAAGTGGAAAACTTTTCCGGCAGCAGTTACGAAGGCACCAGGCGATTTACCCAACATGATGTGGCTAACGCAAATGCTACGGGCTTTGGCGCTGCCGCAGATGATTATATGGAACGGGGCATAGACCTGAATGAGCAATTGATAATGAACAAGCCGGCTACTTTCTTTTTTAGAATGAGTGGCGATGCGATGACCGAGGCTGGGATATTTAATAATGATGTATTAATAGTAGACCGTTCTGTAAAGCCTGCAAATGGTAAAATAATAATCGCGGTAGTAGATGGAGAAATGCTGGTACGGCGCTATTCGAAGACGATGAACAGGCTTTTACTATTACCTGAAAATAAAAAATTTAAAGAAATAGAAATTGGAGAATTCACCGCTTGCCAGGTATGGGGCACAGTAACCTGTGTGATACATATATTAGAAAACAGCCTGAGAGTATTTTTAAATAATTCTCCCCGGCCTAAAGGGCGAGACAATTCATAAAAGGCGAAGCAACAACATGAAAGCTATTGTAGATTGTAACAGTTTTTATTGCTCGTGTGAACGGGTATTTATGCCACACCTGGATGAGAAACCGGTAGTGGTACTGAGCAATAATGATGGCTGCATCATTTCCCGCAGCGATGAGGCCAAAGCACTGGGCGTTGGTATGGCCGGCCCTTATTTTAAAGCAAAGCCATTGATAGAAAAATATGGTGTAACTACTTTTTCATCTAATTATAATCTGTATGGCGACCTGAGCTGGCGGGTGATGGAAACACTACGAATAATGCTGGGAAAAGAAAATGTAGAAGTATATTCTGTAGACGAGGCATTCTTAGACTTGGCTGGATACGGGAAAGCTGATTTTCAAAAACTTGGGATGGCAATACGGGAAACGGTAGAGTTGTGGACCGGCATAAAAGTATCTGTGGGTATCGCTCCTACAAAAGTGTTGTCAAAAGTTGCTAACCACCTTGCAAAAAAATATAAAGAGCGTACAAAATGTGTAGTAGTGCTGGATGATAAAGAAAAAATTGAGAAGGCATTACAACGTACACCCATAAACGAAGTTTGGGGAGTAGGCAGGCAGTATGCAGATAAACTGAAAGAAATGAATGCGGTATTTACCGCTTATGATCTTTCACAAAAAACAGAAGAGTGGGCAAAGAAAAATTTAGGTGGCGTAGTGGGAACAAGGTTGGTAAGAGAATTAAAAGGAATATCCTGCAGTGAAATGGAAAAACAACTGACGGAAAAAAAGATGATCGCAACCACACGGATGTTTGGTAACCCCGTAAAAAATATACATGAAATAAAAGAAGCCGTTGCCACCTACACCGCTAAAGCAGCCGAAAAATTACGCCGGCAAAAAAGCGCTGCCAATACCATCAGCGTATTTGTAGTGCCCCGGCAGCCAAAGACAGAAGGGCATTTTCGGCATGGGCCTACTGTAAGCAGCTATACCATACTTGATATTGCCACTTCTGCCACTAATGAATTAATAAAGCCAGCAATGGCTTTGGTAGAAAAGATCTTTGAAAAAGGACAGCTTTATAAAAAGGCAGGTGTACTGCTTAGTGGCCTTGTACCTGATGAAACGATTCAGGCAAATCTTTTTGCGGAAGAAAAATATAATAACAAGCGCTTGCTGATGAGTATGCTGGATAATGTAAATTTTGCCATGAGAGATGATATGATAAAATTTGCTGCAAGTGGCACAAAGCGTGACTGGAAAATGCGGATGGAATTACGTAGCCCCCGCTATACAACAAGGTGGGATGAGTTATTTAAAGTAAAATAGTTTTTATACCAGCAGTAGTTTTTCATGGCAACAGAATATCCGTTATTTAAATAAACCTTTCTGTTCTGAAACAAAAACCGGTTTTTCTAAATTCAATTTACACTCTTTGTTTAATTTGTCTACCAAATAAACAGTAAGCTCCGGAGAAGTCGCTTCATCATGCATGTGCATAAAAAAGTACAGGTCTTTTAAACCGGCATTCAGCCAGTGTTTTATACGCTTTACCCAGGCATCGCACCTGGTATAATCAGATTCGTGCAGGCTATTGCCTACATAACGAATAAAGGCTTTAGGCACTGTTAGATACATGTGAGCACAATCCCGGCGGCCAGCCGTATCCGTTATAACCGCACCAATATTTAATTCTTTTAATTTTGAAAACAATTCTTCCATAACGTCTCTATTTAAAAAGAAATCAGGGTGGCGTACTTCTAAAAAAAACTGAAGGTCTGTGGGAAGGCTTTCCAAATAGGTATATAATTCTTCTTTTCGGTTTGGCGAAAACCTATCACTTACCTGGATGAATATCGGGCCAAGGTGCTTCTCAAAAGCAAGAACACCTTTTAAAAATTCAGTAGTAATAAATTCTTTGCCTTTTAAGCTACCATAATGGGTAACAGATTTCACCATTTTTGGACAAAAAAGAAAATCTTTTTTACCCGCCTTATCGCTCCACTTTTTTATTGCAGCTGCATCGTAAGTTTTATAATGCGTTGCATTTAGTTCAATACTGTTGTAGTGCTGCACATAATTCTCAAGAAAATCTTTCTCTTTTGTTTTTGGCAGATAAATTTTCCCTACCCATTCTGTACGGCCCCACTTGGCACAACCCAAATAAACCTTAGCACTTTTTATTGGTTTGCCTTTTAAAACTGTTTTATTAAAAGCCGGATCTTTCGGTAAAGAAAAATCAACCTCGTCTAATTCATTTTCCGGTACTCTTCCAAATTCCATAATTATATTATTGATGAGCGTTTCTTAATTTTTCAAATATGATTATGTTCATCATCACCAACAACATGCCATAAAAAACATCTTCGAAAGGAATTGTATAAATTCTGAGAGCCAGGTTTTGTGCATCGTTGTATAATACTACCGGTATAGCTGTAAGAAAGCCATTCACCACCAAAAAAGGGATAAGAATAATGATGTATGCAATTAAAAAAACGGCATTGTTGAATTTCCGGAAATAATTGCGGAAGACATAAATAATGCTGATGAACAGGGAAGTAAAAAGAAAAGTATAAAAAGTATAATACCTGTTATGTAAAATCAATGCGGTGATAAATAATGCCACAGCAATCAGTTTTAAAATAAGAGCAGCTAACTTCGAGTCTTTAATTTTTGGGAAGTAGCAACGGATGCACTCATAAATAAAAGTGCAACAATAAGGTACGACAAAGAAAAACAAAATCTCCTCCAATGGTAACCCGAAAAATTTTATGCTGGTAATATAATTTTCATTGAAAGACCAGATGCCTAATGAAGTAAACCAGGAATCCCAGATAATGTAAAGAATAGCCGGAAGGATCATTGCAGGCAAAACATATTTCCATTTTTTATAGAAAGCAACCTTTTTATCGAAGCTTAATAGCAATGGCCCGCCCAGTGATAAAGAAAGAATGAGAAAATATGTGTAATGATTATTCAATAAAAAAAATTAATTATAAAAAGTGAAAAGAAATGGAAACGTTGCAAAGGTACAGCGTGAGGGATTGCAGCGGTTACCCCGGTGAAGATTTTGTGGGGAGGTTTGTGCCGGAGTAAAAGCGGAAAGCCCGACCCCTTGCGCAGCTTGGGGACACGCCATCAACTCATTAGAAAGCTTTTCGTTTTTTATCTGCTTTCACTTTTTCCCAATACTTTTTTGCAACGTAGAGCATACCGAAACTTTCGCCTTCTTCTTTATTCAAATGTTTGTGATGCATTTTATGTGCCCACCGAATAGTTCGTATATATACATTATTGCTTCTTGTGAACCATTTAAACCGCTGATGAATTATAACCTCATGAACCACGAAATAAGCCAGGCCGTACAAAGCAATACCAAAACCAATAGCGGCTACCCAACACCGTTGGTGCTGCAGGCCGAGCATAATGCAAAGCCAGCTCGGAATGGCGAATATTAAAAAAAAAGCGTCATTTTTTTCGAAAGGCCCCGGCGTTGGCTGATGATGATCTTTGTGTAAATACCACAAAAGTCCGTGCATTACATAGCGGTGGGTAAGCCAGGTAATACCTTCCATCAGCAAAAAAGTGCCGAGCATTATTGATATAAAGATTAGCCAGTTCATAAAAATGTGCGAAGCAATAAGAAGAACATTGCCTGTATTAATAACAAATTTATAGCAAATTTGTTATGCTTTGGAAATTGTGCAAACTGAAAAACAATTAACAATAATACACTGATAACGAACCAACAGATATAATTATAAAACGGAATTTCGCCATTGCCGAGCCACTGCCAGTAACCCAATTTTACTGCAACCGGTTCCATCAACCAGTCGAAAAGAACTGCAAGTGTTGCCCCATCTATTATTATTGACATTGCTTTAATTCTGAGACGGGTGCCGCCGGGCGACGCAGCAATTTTATCACTAATTTTTCTTAGGATTGTCTGTACAGTGATACCGCAACAATATATTACAATGAACCAATTGATACCGATAATTAGCGGTACTCCCTGGATAGCCGGGCCAAGAATATTTCCATATTTATATTCTCCAAAAAGTGCAGTGGTATGTGTGCCGGTAATTTCTACCATAATACCGATAGAAAAACAGATGAGCAACAAAACAATAAAATGTTTGTAAGGCTTTTGCTGTGTGTATATTAATAATACTAACATGAGCAAAAGATTGACCGCAGTAGTTTTTACAAAAAAGATTTTGTCAAAAAACAAAATACCTACCAAACCGATAGCATGAAATAAAACAGCAATAGAAGTTGCAACCTGGTATTTTGTAAACGAAGTTTTCAAATATTAATGCTTTTGTTTTTGTAAATCTTTTATAATCAGATCAGTTGCTATTTTGGCGCTTTTAAAACACAGTGGTATACCGCCGCCGGGATGAACACTTCCACCACAGAAATATAAATTTTTTACATAGTTTGAAAAATTAGGCGAACGGAAAAATGCAGCCATTTTTGAATTGGAACTACTCCCGTATAAGGAGCCCATAAAACTACCGGTTTTTTCTTCAATAATTACGGGGTCAAGAATTTCTTCTGTTTCTATCAATGGCTCAATATCGGTATTGAGCATGCGGTTAAGCTTTTGAATAGCATTTGCTCTTGCTTCAACTTTTAATGCATCCCAATCCTGGCCGGTATTTGCAGGTACATTTACCATCACAAACCAATTTTCACCTTCTGGTTTTGCATGGGAAGATTCTATTTTAGAAGTGATATTGATGTACACTGTAGAATCATTGTAAAGTTTCTTTTTATTAAAAATATGATCAAACTCTTCCTGGTAATTTTTACTAAAAAAAATATTGTGTAATTGCAAAGCCGGGAACCTGGTTTTAATTCCCCAATAAAAAATTAAAGCGCTGCTGCTTCTTTCCTGCTTTAATACTTTTTTTGCTTTTGGTAAATGTGATAGTAAATTCTTGTACGTAAAATAAACATCTGCATTGCTGATAACTACATCTGAAAAAATATTTTTACCATTTACTACAATCCCTCTTGCTTTGCCCTCGTGATGAATAATGTGTTCGACTGGAGTATCAAAATTAAATTTTACTCCTTTTTTTAATGCAAGTTTGTACAATGCGTTGGTAATATTTATCATACCACCAAAAGGATAGAAAGTGCCTTCGTTCTGCTCCAGGTGAGGTATTAAACTAAGCATTGCCGGGGCTTTATAAGGATTGCTACCATTGTAAGTTGCATACCTGTTAAATAGCTGAGTAACCTCCGGAGTAGAGAATTTAGTATTATTAAATTCATCTAGGCTTTTAAAAAGATAAGCAAATTTTACACTCCCCAATGCTTTTAATACCCGGGTATTTAGCCAGGTGCTGCATTTATGTAAGGAATGATTTAGGAAAATATTCCCAATATTATTGTACAGTTTTTCAGATGATGCTAAATATTTTTTTACGGCCCCAGGTGCTTCGCCTGTTTTTTCTGACAACTCATTTTCCAATGCTTCCATATCTGCGTAAGCATTGATCTCCTTCCCATTCTCATAAAAATATTTGCAACTGCTGCCTAATCTTTTGTAAGTAAAAAAATCTTCTATAGGCTCGCCAGCAAGAGAAAAAAGTTCTTCGAGATTTTGAGGTTGAGTAAACAGAGATGGACCTGCATCAAACTGATATCCATTTTTATTAAATGCAGATAATTTACCACCAGGATAGCTGTTTGCTTCATACACACTTACGTCAAAGCCATATACAGCAAGCCTTATAGCTGCAGCCATACCGGCTACTCCGCTACCGATAATTACTGCGGTATTGATCTTCATTCTTAATTAAGTTAAACTGTAGTGGTTGCAAGATAATCCACCAGCTTTGGAAAAGCAATTTTAAACCATGAGCTATATTTCTGTGGGGATATTTGCAAGGCTGCATTTACCTGATTAATAGACATAAAGCAATAGTCTTTTACTTCATTTTCTGAAGGAGAAACAGGCCCTTCATAATTACCGATAAAAACATGATCATATTCATATTCCGTGAGGCCATTAGAAAAATTGGTTTTATAAATAAAGCTAAATGCTTCCCTAAGTTCTGTGGTAAATCCCATTTCTTCCTGAAGTCTGGCATTGGCTTCTAAGATAATGTTATCTTCTGTTTGAGGATGACTGCAGCAGGCATTTGTCCATAGGCCGCCGCTATGATACTTGGTAAGAGCCCGCTGCTGCAACAACAACTGACCTTTCTGATTAAATATAAAAATGCTGAATGCCCGATGCAATAAGCCTTTTTGATGAGCTTCCATTTTCTCCATTTTTCCAATGGTTCTGTCTGCGTCATCTACTAAAATTACCTGTGACAAATAAAAAAAAATTTAAAAGCTAAAAAATATTTAACTGGCTCTTCAGGCCGGCACTCATTACAATATACGCTTTATAATAATTGGGAATTCTAACCCTGTTTTCCAGCAACATAGCCGGCTTATATTTTTTAATCTTTTTGAATAACGATAAATAATATTTATAAGCTATAAATACGCCAAAACGTGCTTTTATCGGCAGGTGAATTATTCCATCATAAGCTGCTTTAAAATCTGTCTCAATATCATTTTCAATTTCCAACTTCATCTTGGCAGTAAAATTTTTAAAATCAACACCGGGAAAATAAGTACGGTTCAGTTGTTCGTAATCAGCTTTAACATCCCTTAAAAAATTTACCTTCTGAAAAGCCGCACCCAGTGCCTTTGCTGCAGGCTTCAGGTCTTCGAACTGTTTCTTATCCCCTTCGCAAAAAATATAAAGACACATTAGCCCAACTACTTCTGCACTTCCGTAAATGTATTTATCGTACCCCTGTTCATCATAACTGATATTATCCAGATCCATTTCCATGCTGTGGAAAAATGCATCAACTAATTTGAGATCGATACTATACTTATTTACTGTTGCCTGGAAACTGTTTAAGATTGGGTTCAGGCTTATACCTCTTTCAATAGAAAGATAAGTTTCACACTTAAACTCTGCCAACAACTCTTTTTTATTGAACTCATGAAAAGTATCTACTATTTCGTCTGCAAAGCGTACAAAGCCGTAAATATTGTAAATAGGTGTACGCAGATCTGCGTGCAATAATTTTATTGCAGAATTGAATGATGTGCTGTATTTCTGAGTGGTAATACGGCTGCAGTCATTGCTTACACTATGAAAAAGTTCGATCATCATATTTATTTCTCAAAATTCTTTTACAATTTCTGTTGCTACCACTTCTCCGCTTATAAGTGATGGCGGCACTCCCGGCCCCGGCACTGTAAGCTGCCCTGCATAAAAAAAGTTATTTACTTTTTTACTCTTTATAGAGGGTTTTAAAATTGCCGTCTGCATTAAAGTATTTGCCAGGCCATACGCATTGCCTTTATATGCATTATAATCATTTTCAAAATCAGTTACCGAGTAGCTTTTTTTATAAATGATATTGTCTTTTATTTTTTCGCCTGTTCTATTTTCAAAACGTTCTACAATCTTTTCAAAATATTTTTCTCTCAATTCTTCAGTGTCTCCTTTTAATCCCGCTGCAATGGGTACCAGGAAAAACAGGTTCTCACAATTTTCGGGAGCCGTTGTATTGTCTGTGACAGAAGTAGCACTTACATAGAATAAGGGATCTTCCGGCCATGCCGGCACGTCATATATTTCTTTACCATGCGCTTCAAAGTCTACATCAAAAAACAAGCTATGATGAAGAATGTTTATTAATCTCTTTTTTATTCCAACATAATATATCAAACAACTTGGCGCCATCACTCTCTTATTCCAATATACTTCAGAATAGGTTCGATAGTTTTCAGAAAGCAAGTTATTTTCAATAAAATGATAATCTGCCGCTCCTACAAATACATCTCCTTCAAAACCATCCAATCCTCTATGTTCTGTATCATTCAACCATCTTACCATAACTTTTTTGGCAGTGCCATTATCTATTTCTACGGAAGTAGCTTCACAATCAAAATAAAACTGAACACCCAACTCTTTCGCAAGGTTATACATCCCATTAACTACTTCATACATTCCGCCTTCCGGATACCAGGTTCCTAATTTGATATCTGCATAATTCATCAGGCTGTAAAGTGCCGGAATTTTTTGAGGCAAAGCGCCTAAAAACAAAACCGGAAACTCCATTAACTTAACCAGTTTTGCGTTCTTAAAATATTTTGAAACGTGTTTTTTCATTGATGTAAACACGTCTAATTTTAATACGCCTTTGGCTAAATCTATATCAACAAATTCTTTCAAAGAACGGCCGGGCTTATATACTAACTTTTGTACCCCGACATTATATTTATATTCTGCTTCGTTTATAAACAGATCAAGCTTTTCTCCTGCACCCTTTTCTAATGATTCGAAGAGTTGCTTTAAACGCTCAAAATCCGCCGGCACATCCATTACACCATCTTCAAAATAAACCCTGTAAGATGGCGACAGTCGGGTAAGCTTATAATAGTCGGATACCTTTTTACCAAAGCTGGAGAAATATTTTTCAAACACATCTGGCATCCAATACCAGCTTGGGCCCATATCAAACACAAACCCCTCTTCACTCAGCCTTCTTGCTCTGCCTCCCGGCATATTATGCTTTTCAATTACTACAACTTTCCAGCCGGCTTTGGCTAAAAAAGATGCAGCCGAAATACCAGCAAAACCACTTCCTATTACAACTGCTTTTTTCACACACCGAAAATAAGATTATTGGATTTTAAAACGGTTTTTAATTAATACCTTTCTAACTGACCTTTTAATAATTTACGGGCAAAATGTATTCTGCTCTTTATTGTGCCTAGTGGTTCGTGTAATGTTTCTGAAATTTCATTGTATTTATATCCTTCGCAATAAAGTAAAAACGGCGTTTTGAAAATTTCCGGGAGTTTATGCACTGCTAGTTGAATATCTTTTATTTTAAGTCCCATCTCTGCACTATTTTTTACTGAAGACTGATTATGATTCAATAAGAAATCATTGGGCGTATTATCAAACACTACATTTTCACGCATTTTCTTGCGGTAATCATTTATAAAGATGTTACGCATAATGGTGTACATCCATGCTTTTATATTAGAACCCACATTGTATTTCTCCTTATTTGCAAGCGCCTTATAAATAGTTTCCTGCATAAGGTCTTTTGCAGATTCGCTGTTACGGGTGAGCTTAAATGCAAACATTTTTAGAAACTCATTATTGCTGGTAAGCATATTGCCAAATTCTACTGTAGACATTTTGTTTAATTTTTAATACAACAAAGTTAAACAAAATAATTAATACAAAACAGCAATTTTTCTCTTTATTTTAAAAATTAGAGACTATTTACAAAATCAATAACTTCTTTGAAAGATCTTTTAAAACTGATGGGATAGCTTACTTTTTTTAAGTAAGATAAGGTAATCATCCCCGACAAAATGATCGGTGTTGTAGGGAAAGTTTTGATCATTTCCGAAATAAATTTACCAAAATTGAAACTTTGACTAACAGCAGTAAGGTGCGAATAAATGTAGGCAGGTTTCTTTAAATTAACGACAAATTCGACATCTTTCAGGGGAATATTTGCGCCTAAATAGATAACATTAAGCCCACGGCTCTTCAGCATATAATGCATAAATAAAAGCCCCAACTCATGATATTCACTTTCAGGTAAAAACAGCACAATATTCTCAGAAGATTTTACCAATGGTTGAGTAGTCTCAATTCCGTTGATTATTTTCTGACGGATGATATTGCTAACAAGGTGCTCCTGTGCAGGGATTATATGGTTAGTCATCCATAAAATACCGATCTTTTCAAGAAAGGGAAAAACAATTTGCAGAATGGTATTTTCTATACCATGAGACGCAATATATTTTTCCAGGGTAGATTCAAATGTTTCCGTCTCAAATTCGATCATTTGCTGAATGAGCGCATTTACAACTCTCTCCTGTTGCGCCAACGGATTAAGCAGTAGTATCTTTTCCTTCATCTCCCCTGACGTCATTTTATCGATATGCGATATCTTATAACCATGTTTATTCAACAATGCAATATTTAAGATCACTTTTAATTCCTCGTTGCTATAATTACGGATATTAGTATCGCTGCGATGCGGTTTTAAAAAACTATATCGCTGTTCCCAAATTCTTATAGTATGAGCTTTTATACCCGAAAGATTTTCTATATCCTTTATAGTGAATGAATGCATATTCAATTTTATACATCAAGTATACAAATAAATAAACAAAATGTTTCACCAATATTTGTTAAACGCTAAACAAATACTAAAAGCTGCGCTGTGGCAAAGTTTTAAAAAATCTATTGGAGAGATTATTGGCAGGGAAAATAATGGACCAGGCAGTCAGGAAGATAATTTTTATATCAGTAAGTGTTGATTGGTTTTTGAGATACCAAAGTTCCAGCTCGCCTTTGTAGGGATAAATAGAATCGTACATAGCACGTGGATCGGGTGCTTCAGAAATTAATTTCTCTTCGTCTCTAAAAATTAATGAGCCAATACCGGTAATCCCTGGCCTTGTATGGTAGATCTGATTTTTTATATTTTCGGCATATAAATTAAAACTTACTCCCATTAAAGGACGGGGGCCAACAATACTCATATCCCCTTTTAATACATTTATAATTTGGGGTAGTTCGTTTATTTTACTCCTGCGTAGAAATCTGCCAAAGGCTGTTACTCTCGGATCATTGCGTAAAGTAATTTCTCCGGTGCCAATGTTAGGGCTATTCTTTTGCATAGTGGCAAATTTCCAGATATCGAATGGTTTGTTCTTATACCCAACTCTTTTTTGCAAATAAAAAACAACATGTTCGCCGGTAACCAACAAAACAATTATTACAACGATAAATACCGGTGACAACAAAATTAATGCAATGGTTGCAAGCAATATATCCAGGATTCTTTTAAGCAGTTGGTACATGCAGTTTTACAGATAAAAATTCTTTACTAAAATACTTCTTTTATTTTATCGCAAACAGCTTGCAAATCTTCATTGCTGATATTTGTACTGCACGGAATGCTGAGGCAATGCTGGTAAACAAAATCAGAACGGTCTGTTTTATTATAATACACATCATCTTTAAACATTCGTAGCTGATTCATTGGTACCCAGAATGGCCGGCTCTGCATTTTATTTTCGTTCAGTATTTTTAATATTGCTTTTTGCTTTGTAGTTTTAATGGTAGGCAACCACCAGTTGGGATCTACATCATCACTTACCTGCTGAAATTCGATATCGCCAACATCCTCTAATTGCTTTTTATAAAAAGCAATGACCTCTTGTTTTCTTTTTAGAAAACCTGGCAACTGTTCCATTTGTGCTACACCCATTGCTGCTGCTACGTTTACCAGGCGATAGTTGTACCCAATTTCATCATGAATATATTCAAACGGGTCACTCTTTGCCTGAGTGGTAAGATGCTTTGCTTTTTTTGCCAAGGCTTCATCATCAGTAACTATCATACCGCCACCACCAGTGGTAATGATCTTATTTCCGTTGTAACTGAAAGTGCCCATAAGACCAAAGCTGCCTGCATGCTTGCACTTATAATAGCTTCCTAAAGCCTCGGTACTATCTTCTATTACGGTAAGATTGTGTGTTTTTGAAATGGCTAAAAACCGATCCATGTCGCACATATTGCCCAACACATGCACCGGCATAATTACCGGAATACGGCGTCCATCTTTTTTATAATAACAAACATTTTCTTTTTGTTCTGTTTCATCTTCCAAAAATTTTTCTAAGAGATCCAGATCCATTTGCCAGCTTTTCTCATCAGTATCTATCAACAATGGAGATGCTCCTGTATATTTTATGGAATTTAATGTAGCAATAAAAGTAATGTTTGGGGCAATTACATAATCATTTTGATTTACACCCATTAAAATAAGACAGGTATGCAATGCAGTGGTACCGCTGCTTGTAGCTACGGCGTATTTTGTGCCGGCAAATGCTGCGGTCATTTTTTCAAACTGATCTACATAAGCGCCTACACTACTAACCCAACCGGTTTCCAGGCATTCTGTAACATATTTTATTTCGTTGCCGCCCATATTTGGGCCAGAAAGTAAAAGCATAATATTTAATTTTTATCCCTGGCTTGAGAGCCAGGGCAATTCTGCGATGCAAACCTATTAAAAAAAAGCGCTGCAACCTAAAGGCTGTAATTTAAAAATAAGAAGCTACCCACCAGTTGAGAAAAGATATGCTGCTGATGAGCTGCCGGATAGGAGCGGCAGCCCGGGGAACGAGGGCTACAGCGGATAGCCGGAACAAATGACGATTATTGTATATGACTCATAGCCCCAAAATTTTTGTCAAAAAAAAGGGCTGAAAACTCAGCCATGTATAAAAATATTGTACTAAAATTAAATATTCCGGAATTTTTGTGCGAAGGAGTCGGTAACAATTCCGGTGCTTAAAAGCGCATAAATTTCTTTTACGCCATCAGGTACTTTTTTGGTAATGGTGTAGCCAAGTTCATTTTTTATTTTATCGAAATTAACCCGGTAATCACGGGGATCTTCGTTCATTTCTACATAATTAACTTTTGTGTTTGGCACCACTTTGCAAACTTCTTCTATCACCATTCCTTTGTTATAATTTTCTTCGGTACTACCCACGTTAAAAACATTTGCCCGTACTTTTTCTTCCGGAGTTTCCAGCACCAGCACTACGGCACGTGCAAGATCATCTACATGGCAATAAGGCCGCCAGAACTGGGCTCCCCATATTTCCTGCTCACCATGAATGGTTGCATTACGGGTGAATTCATTTACCGTAAGATCGAAACGGATGCGTGGCGAAAAACCATACACCGTACTGAAACGCAGGGCTGTACTGCATATACGGGAATCTTTGTTTTCTTCCAGCAAAAATTTTTCGAACTTTACTTTTAACTCTGCATACAATGAAACCGGGTTCAACTCTGATGTTTCGGTAACGAAAGAATCTGGGTCGGGCATTTTGCCATAGTTGCTACAAGTGCTTGCAAATACAAAACGTTTTACACCGGCTTTTTCTGCAGCTTCAAATAATGCTACACTTGCAGTCCAGTTTGTTTCTTTTGCTTCATCACTGAATTTTTTGCAGGCAGGGTCGCCCACAATTGCAGCAAGATGTGCGATGGCATCAATACCTTCCAGCGCTTTTTCTACATCAGCACTATTGCGTACATCGCCCAGCATAAATTCAAAATCGGGGTTCAACATTACATCATACAATGCATCGCCCCCAAATTTTAAGCTATCGAAAGCTCTTACTTTATAGCCTTTACTTAATAACTGGCGAACCAATACAGAGCCGATATAGCCTGCGCCGCCTGTAACCAATACTTTCATAAAACGGTTTAATTTTGCGTTGCAAAGATAGGGAGATTGAAAATGAAAAATGAGAGTTGAAACAGTGCCAGATCGTATTACAAATAATTGTAGCGATATGTTATTTTGCCGGGCAGCCCATTACTGTAACTCCGTTGGGCACATCTTTTACCACCACAGCACCGGCGCCGATCATAGCGTTTTCCCCAATGGTAATTCCCTGGCGGATAATTGCACCAGCACCAACAAAAGCCTGACTTCCTATTGTAACATTGCCACATAAAACTGCGCTCGGGCCAATATGGGCAAAATCACCAACAGCACATTCATGCTCAATGATACAACCTGTATTGCAGATAACCCCATTACCGATCTTTGCCAAAGGATTGATGACTGCATTGGCAGAAATCATAATTCCATGGCCGGAAACAGAAGCGAAATGGCTTATGATTGCCGAAGGATGAATAGCATTTTGAGGAAGTTGACGGGAGGTTTCAGCCAGTGAATTGTATAATTTTTTTCGGATAACATTATTACCAATGGCAATAAAGTAACCGGCATTTTTAATTTGCTGGAGAGCCGCCGCATCTGACTCTCTTCCAAAGTATGGAAGTTGAAAAGGATTGTACAATTTCTCTTCAGCATCGCAATAACCGGTAACAGGTTTACCGGCATTTTTTAAAATGCCATACACTACAAATGCATGTCCTGAATAACCGATTAAAATCATTGACTATTTATTATCTAAAAAACAAAATTCTTCTGCTACATAAATTTATTGAACCTTACTCATACTTACAGTTTAATTTTTTCTATCGCTCTTAAATAGGCATCTATTACAATCTGCTTATCATATTCCTTTATTACTTTCTGCCTTGCATTTATGCCCATTTGGTTTCTTTTTTCTTTAGAAAGCAGGTACATTTTTTTAATTTTTTCCGCCAGGTCTTCAGCATCTTTTACTTTACATAAAAAACCTGTTACATTATCGTCTACAATTTCCCGACAGCCGGTAGTATCGCAGGTAATACAGGGCCGATGCATGCTGGAAGCCTCTAGCAATACATTACTGGTCCCTTCCCGATATGATGGCAATACAATGCAGTCGGCACTGGCAATGTAGGGCCTTACATCTTTCGTATCGCCGAGGTATTTAATATTACCATCTTTTTCCCATTGTTCAATTTCAGTTTTTGTTACCGTATTTTCTTTGAAATTCTGAGACCAGAAAGGACCGAGAATATGAAACTCGGCATTTGGCAATTCATTTTTTAATAGTGCCGCAGCAGCTACATATTCCATTATCCCCTTATCTTTTACCAACCGGCTGATAAATAAAAAAATAAATTTATTGTCCAATGGTCTTTCGGGTAAGGGCTTATAATATTCATGATCTACGCCAGAGCCTGGAATCCGTTCTGCTTTTTCGGGAGTTACAAATTTATTTTTCAGGAAAAGATTCATATCATCGTAATTCTGAAAGAATATTTTGTCTGTTTTTTTTAAAACGTACTTATATAAAGTTCTGGCAGAGCGATAAGCAATATTATTTTGCTCGAACAGGGGACCAATGCCTGTGATATTGGTAATGGTAGGAATATGCAAACGGCGGGTAACAATATTTCCCCAAATTGCCGGGCGGATCGTAAAAGTGAGGCAAACGTCGGGCTTGATCATTTTTAAAGCTTTGGATAGCTTACGCATGTAGCTGGTAATATCACCGGGGTTAAGGCTGCTTGCTTTTACATTAATTATTTTAAACCCTTTTTGCCTTGCTACTTCAATATCCAGTTCTGACCCAGTAGTTAAAACAGTCACATCATAGCCTTGCTGTATTAAATACCTGGTAAGTTTTTCCCGTATCGTATTTGTGGCCAGAATATTATTTTCTATAATGGCTACTTTTTTTTTTCGCATCATGAAGTTTGTCTAATATTTACAGCTATCTGGAAAAAAGAGACTGTACTATTGTTTTATAATTGCAGATCAATGAATAATTTGATTAATTAAAAAACTGCTAGTGATGAGCAAAATAACTCTATATAATTGAATAGAGGTAAATATTTTAGGATAAATTTGTTTGTAATAATAAAGTAAATAAAATTACGGGATACCAAAAAATGGGAATTTTAGACTTTCTGATTTTTATTGTTTATGTGTGTATTTTTTATATGCTTTTCTCATTCAGGAGAAAAAAATATAAGGATGCCCTTCTAAGAAAATATCATAAGACAGGTTTTTGGATAAAAGTATTTTCATGTTTTGCTTACTGCATATTTGTGGTTTATTTGTCGCCTGGTGATACAACAGCTTTATATTATCCGGAAGGACACAATATTTATAGTCTAATACTAAAAGACCCGAGTTACATTCATCTCCTTATTATTAAAGCCAAAGATTTTGATCAGGCACTATTGGCAAACCCTGCTAATCTTGGTTATTTCAATGAAGAGAGTAATTTTATGGTTACTAAAATAACGGCTTTTCTCTGCTTCTTTACATTTGGAAAATTTATGGCCATTAACCTAATTTTTTCAATGTTATCTTTTACAGGCGCCTGGAGGCTGTTCCGTTTTTTTTATGAACAATACCCTCAAATGCATAAGCAATTTTCTCTTGCAATATTATGCCTGCCCACATTTGTATTTTGGAGTTCTGGGATTTTAAAGGACCCTTTATGCACTGGCGCTCTAGGTTGGCTGACTTATTCACTTTATAGTATTTTTTATTTAAAAAAGAATTTAGTCAGATATTCAATAGCTGCAATCATTGCTAGTTACTTTTTAATAGCTTTAAAAGTGTATATCATTGTATCCTACATTCCATTTTTTGCCTTATTTATAATTCTTCAAAATGTCACTTTAGTACAAAATAAATTGTTCAGGGTTGTATTGGTAATAGGTTTTATTGTTGGTAGTATTTTTAGTTTTATTAAGGTGGCAAGTACGATGGAACAAGCTCTCGGTGGCTTTGCTGGTGGGGACATTACCCAGAGTGTAAAGAATTACCAGGTAAATTTTCAAAACCAGCAAGAAACATCAGGTTCAAATTTTTCATTAGGCGTAGAATTTGATGGAAGCGTAGCAAGTCTAGTTAAAATTGGTCCTGCAGCAATAGTGGCTACTCTTTTTCGGCCATTTTTGTGGGAATCAAAAAAATTATCTACTTTATTTACCTCTTTTGAAAGCCTTGCATTTATGCTCCTAACCATTTATGTGGTTATAAAAGTTGGCATTAAAAACATGTTCAAAACAATTGTATCTAAACCAATTGTTTTATATAGCTTATGTTTCTCATTGCTATTCTCCTTGTTTGTTGGTGCAACCACACTTAACTTTGGGTCCTTGGTTCGGTATAAGATACCTGCCATTCCTTTCTACCTTCTTTCCATGTTTTTTATCCTTTTCTTCAATAATAAATTAAAAGTAAAGCCCGGAGTTACCCGGGCTGTTACTGCATCTTAGAAAATTTTATATATACCAATTTATGCACTGGATGGCTTTGAAGCCATGGAGTTATTGCCTGTAGCTATTATTGAAGTCCATATATTTTTAATTGGTACTAGAAGTGAATAATTGTAGACTTTATTTTTTCTTTCATTAAGCTCTACCAGGATAGTAGATGGTGTAGCAGTAAAATTATTTTTAAATGCATCAGCAATTGGCCATAGTAAGAAACCCAATTTTTTTGCTTTATCTGTTTTTTGAAAAAAGAGGATCATACCTGAGAAAGCAGCAATAAAAAATAAATAGTTTACCAACGCATACGCTTTATTGGAAAATTTTGCTTTATGAATTTGAAAACGATTTCTCACATAAAAGTAAAGTTTCCAGGAGTTTTTAAAATCCCAATCCTGCTTTAAAGAAAAAGCTGCTGCCGGATGATAGTGAATACTCTTGGCTACAGTGAAAACTGGTATATTGTGTTGCTTGGTAATTCGGTAATAATATTCTGTTTCATCACCCCACAAAAATAAAGAGGCTTTTGGAACACCTACTTTTTCTACAATTGAACGGTGTAATAATGTTCCATTAAACGGATGGCCGATACCTTCTATCAAATCTACTTTTACATCTTCGATTGTTTTATGATTACCAGTATTCCATACAAAAGATTTTTTATCTTCTTTATTTAGTACCGCACAATTAAGCAGACTGCGTTGCGGAGTTTCTACTTTCAATAAATTTTGCAAGGCATCGGCCTTTGGGTAACCATCATCGTCCATACACCATATCCATGAATAGCCATTTTTATAAGCCCACGCTATGCCTGCATTAAATCCGCCGCCAGAGCCAACATTTTTTTGTGTAATGAAATTTAAACCTGGTTGAGATTGTAACCACTGTTCGGTATCGTCTGTGCTGCCATTATTTACAACTATTATGGCATCCAGTTTCCTGGTTTGATTTTTAAGTGCAGTTATACATTCTGCTAAAAGTACCCTGCGGTTGTAGGAAACAACCACTGCTATCGCTTTTTCCATAAGGAATGCGTTTTGGTTTTTTAATGGAATATTGGAATGACATTAATATAAACGCAAGCGCATAAGGCTTATTGTACAAAAATTAAAAAACAGAGAAATAAATCTTTCGAAAATGTTGATATACAGTGGTATGCGCCATCTGGGCAATGACTTCTTAAGAAGAACTTTAGAAAATTTCTTTGTTAGGAAAAACAGGAAGTAAGTTTTGATTCTGATAATTTTTTATAAAATCAGCAGAGAAATCAAGGGCTTCGCCAATCACATGGTGCATATCCATATAGCGGTAAGTAGCAAGTCTGCCGAGAAAAGAAACGGCTTTTAAAGTTTCTGCTTTATCACGATATTGCTGCAATATTTTTTTATCATTTGCCAAACGCTTTGGATAATACGGGATATCCTGCGCTGTTGTTTCTTTGCTAAATTCTTTTATGTAAATAGTTTTTTCATGTTTTTCCCAAGGCGTAAAAAATTTTGGTTCTACAACTCTAGTATATGGAACATCACTATCACAGTAGTTCATTTGGGCCAGTCCCTGGTAGTCGCCGTTAGTATATTGTTTTTCAAAAGTTACTGTTCGGTAACCAAGCCTGCCAAATTCGTAATTAAAGTAAGCATCTATAGGTCCTGTATAAAAAACATGGGCATAATTACTAACATCAATATCTGAGGAGAATTTTTTATCCAATGTTACATTTATTCTATCATCTTCAATCATTTTATTCATAATAGCAGTGTAGCCATCCTTGGGTATGCCGGTATAAATATTTGAATGATAATTATCATCATAATTAAACCGAACAGGTATCCGCTTTAAAATTGATGCAGGTAGTGCAGTTGGTTCACAACCCCATTGCTTTTTGGTGTAGCCATAAAAAAAAGCTTTATAAAGGTCTTTACCAATAAAATGCAATGCCTGCTCCTCAAAATTCTGCGGATCAGTAATAGATTTATCAGCCAGGGTTTCCAGAAAAGCCCTTGCCTCATTTGGAGAAAAGGTTTTATTAAAAAACTGGTTTATGGTAAATAGATTTACCGGTAAAGAATATATCTTACCCTGGCTTAAGGCTTTTACCTGGTGTACATAGGTTTTAAACTCTCCAAAACCGTTTACATAATCCCATATTTGTTTTTTATCAGTATTAAAAATATGAGGGCCGTATTGATGTACCATTATGTCTGTCTGGCTGTCACGTTCCGTATGGCAATTGCCGCCAATATGTTTTCTTTCATCCCATATATCAATAGTACAATCAATATTTTCTATAAGATTATTTGCTAAAACACAGCCAGAAAAACCAGAGCCGATTATAAGAAAACGTGTTGCCATTTCAGTTCAGTATATTTTAAAAATACTAGTAAAAATAATAAACAAATATTTATTCTTCTGATAAAATTTGATTGTACATATTTATATATGCTGTTATAGCTTGCTGTAAAGAATATACCTCTAGCGCTCCATATCTTATTAAAGTATGGTCAAATTCAATTTTATGAGAAATGGAATTTATTAGTTTTGCAAAAGACTGTGTCAAAAAATCATCTGTAACAAAACCTCCTTTGTATTTTTCAACAATTTGTTTTACGTCACCTACGCCACTGTTTGTAATTACCGGAATACCCATTGCCATTATTTCTCCATGCTTTGTTGGGGAAGATGATAATTTAGAATAACACGGTTTTATGAAGAATAAAGAATAATTGCTTAGTGACAGCAAAGCCGGCACTTCTGTTCTTGTAGCATGTACTGTAATTATTTTATCCGCAGCTAACTTATATTTTAAAGCTGTATCAATAATTTGCTCATGCCGGTGTGGCGAAATAAATAAGATTTTGGCATGGGGAATTTCATCAGAAAGCATTTTACAAAATTGCATCATTTCTGCTGTGAGGTACCAACCGCCGATAGAGCCGAGATAACTTAAAATAAAATCACCAGGCTGAATATTTAAATTAGCCTTATAATTTTCAACCAGGACCTTATCGATATTTTCTGGATTAAATAGTTTTAGATCAACACTGCATGGAATTACGGTAAGAGGAGTACCTGCTTTATATTCCGGGAGTTTTAGTATTATTTTTTCTGCTGCATGTGTAAGGCAAACTATTCCATCGCTTTCCCGTATTTCTTCCGCTTCCTGTCTTTTAAAGAAAGAATATATTTTTTTGTATAAAAATTTTCTAGTGTCCCACATCCCGCCATCCACCCTACTGTCTGCATAAAACTCTCTTATATCATTTAAAAATCTTATCCCCCATTTTTTTTTCATCCACAAACCTACAAGCGATGGGATTCCCGGTCGGGTATGTACCATATCAATGTGATTTAATAAATGAATTTTCTTTGCTGTTGATTTTAATTTACGAATATCTATTAGTGTAGAAAGTACAGGAGGTTTTTTTGTATATGAAATAAATGTCCAATTAATATTTGCCTCTTCTAAAAGTTTTGCTACAGACTCTTTATTTTTTTCAAAAGCAGTTTTCTTTTCACAACTTAATAAAAAAATATTATAGCCGTATTCACTCAGGCCTTGCAGATACGGAATTATCTGACTTTGGCCCAAAGGGTCGGTCATGCCATCGTAAGAAATAAATAAAATATTTTTATTTGCCGTCAAATAATCAGATTAAAAATGAAGTTTAGTAATTAGTACGTTATTGAAATGCGTAAATATTCGAGCCTCCCGGCAGGCAGTTTGTGTGGTTTAGCAATCCCACTAAATAAAAACCATCAAATAATTATACTGTTTTAATTATTGTTCATCCATTTGTCATACCACATCTGAAACATCAGCAGGTACCATATTTTTTCTGCTCTTTCTATTTTCCCCTGATAAAAGGAACGTTTAATTCTTTGTATTTCTTCGTTATTAAATATGCCTTGTTTTAAAATAAATGATTCAGCAAAATACGTATCTACAAATTGTTTTAAATCATTTTGAAGCCATTCGGCAATGGGTATACCAAAGCCCATTTTAGGCCTGTCCATCATTTTCTTAGGCAAATACTTGTGTACAATCTCTTTTATTATATATTTTTTATTGCCATTATTATACTTGTATTCCATGGGTAATTGCGCTGCCCATTCGATGATACGATGATCTAAAAACGGCTCTCTTCCTTCGAGACTCACACTCATACCTGCCCTATCCACTTTTTGCAGAATATCATCGAGCAAATACGTTTGATAATCTATCGCCATTATGTAAGAAAGTATAGAGCGAAACTCGGGCTTTAATTCTTTACTATCAAACCCCGTTGATAAAGCGCCGATTGGTTCCTTGAATAGGGTCATTATATCTTCATCTGCCATTTGTTTGCTTAGGCTTAATAAAATATTTTGCTCGCTTGGATTTTTTAAAAGAGATTTTACTTTTTCGTAGCGGCTATGAAACAAGTATTTTTTATTGAGAACAGGAATTGAATTCGCCGGGATAACATTCATAATTGCAGCAGTGCCATTTCGCAAAAAAGCTGGTATCCTTTGCAATTGTTTACCATATCTCATTACATAATCATATCGGTTATACCCAGCAAAAACTTCATCTCCGGCATCGGCAGATAAAGCCACAGTAACTTTTTCTCTCGCTATCTTACTTACCAATGTAGTAGGAATAGCACTGCTGTCTGCAAAGGGTTCATCATAAAAATAGGGTAATTGAGGTACAATTTCCAGTGCTTCTTTTTGAGTGCAATAGTACTCTGTATGATCAGTACCCAAAAGAGCTGCTATTTCTTTGGCAAATGGTGCTTCATTTAGCCCTGCATCCGGAACCCCAATAGTAAATGTTTTTATTTTTTCCGTATTGTTTTTCTGTAATAATGCAGTAACACAAGAACTATCATAACCACCACTTAAAAAAACACCTACAGGTACATCGCTTACCATTCGGTATTGAAAAGCATTGGTCAATAATTTTTCCGTTTCCTCTACAGCTTCAGGAAAATCAATTTTTAATACTGGTTTATTATAAGCATCATATACGCTCCAATATTGATGCGTTTCCATTTTCCTGGATGCTATATCAAATTCTAAAAAGTGGCCTGGTTTTAATTTATGTGTATTTTTAAAAATGCAATGTGGTGTAGGTACGTACCCATACTGCATGTATGCAGCAACTGCATTTAAATTAATTTCCTTAGTAAAGCCAGGGTGTTGCATGATTGCTTTTAACTCCGATGCAAAAAGAAAAAGGCCATCTTTCCAATAATAGAAAAGAGGTTTTACACCTGCCCGATCTTTACAGGCAAATATTTTATTTTTTTCATCATCATAAATTACAAAGGCAAACATACCAATGAACTTTTGTAAAGCAGCGCTGCCCCATTCTGCATAAGCATGAAGTATAACTTCTGTATCACTATGGCCGTTAAAATGATGCCCCTTTAATTCAAGCTCAGCTTTTATTTCGGCATAATTATAAACCTCGCCATTGTAAGTAATATGTAATGAGCCAAAGGTTTGTGGCTGACTCCCAGCATTAGAAAGATCGATAATGCTTAAGCGTCTATGGCCAAGACCAACTGTAGCAATCTCATTGTTGTATATGCCATACCCTTCTCCATCCGGTCCTCTATGTGCCAGGGTCCGGTTCATTTTTTCTAAAATTTGTTGGCTGGTAGTTTTACTAAAATCTATAAACCCGGAGATACCGCACATTTATTGTAAGTTAATTTGAAATTATAAAAATAAAATTACTGAATAATGGATTTATATGAGAGCTTATTCTACACAATAACTAAAAGGTCATAAAAATAAAACATACCATTTTATAATTTTTGTAGTAATAATCATGAAAGCAATTATAGGAAGAAGAATAAAAAGTAATTTATACCAATGCTATATTTACTGGCCATCAAGAACCTCTGTATATATTTTTCGTAATTGTAGCATATGATGAGGTAAAGTAAAGTTTGCTCTTACCCTTTCATAAGCGTCATTTCTTAACCGATCCCTTTCGGCATTATTATTCCTAAGCAATTCTAATTGGTTTAGAAAAGATACCGTATCATCAAATTTATAATACAGCGATGTATCGCTGCACTGTTCTCTAAAAGAAGAAATATCGCTAAGTAACATCGGTATTTTTACAGCCATTGCTTCCAAAACCGCCAGAGAAAATCCCTCAAATGCAGATGACATTACGAATGCATCATATTGAGGCAATATATCTTCTACATTTTTTACTGTGCCTTTAAGCGTTACTTTGGCACCGGTTTTATCAATTAATTGTTGAAGCTCCTGCCTTAAAGGCCCTTCTCCATAAATATGAAGCTCAATATCCGAATCTTTTAAAAGTGCCATAACCTGAATCAAGAAACGTTGATTTTTCTGTTTTTTTAAAGAGCCGGTACTTATTAATTTAAAATGACTATTTGGTAAAGTGTTGTTTTGCTTTGAATACCGTTCTAAATCTACAAACGTGTATAATACAAAAGTTTTGTAAGGTTTCAATTTTAGGAAGGAGAAATACTCTTCCTGCGCACCTTTTGCTACAGTTATAATTACTGACTTACGTAATTTATAGGTAAATTTTCCAATGGAACGGATATACCATTTTTTATAGTCGAGTGATGTACATACAAAAGTGTGAATAGTTGTCACTAATGGAATATTTTTAGGAACTGCTATCCTGGATATGACAGTTGGCCAAAATAAATGGGAATGTACCATATCAACATTATTCTCCTTTATAATTGTTTTAAGTTTCTTGATACCCAATGGAAATGTTGCAATAGATTTCAAATCCATACTTATTAATTTATCACATTCCAACTCTCCTTCAAAATCATTGTCTGCCTTTAAGGTAACTACAATATTATTATACTCCTTTAGCTCTTTAATAACCCGCACTAACATGGTTTCTGCGCCACCCCGGCCCAGGCTATAAATAAAATGAAGAATCGTTTTTTTCATCAACTAAAATTTATTCTTTACTTTTTTTAATACTGCTTTTACAAGTAGATTAAATGGTACGCTTGTTACATAATAAGACATTTTTTTACGATGCTCACAACTGTTTTTTATAAACTTAATGATATATTCATCAACATAAATATCATTATTAATAAATATTTGGTCATTCACTTCATATTCTAATATTTTATCACTCATATAATAATCTTCCAGTAAAAGGAGGTACTTAACTTTTAATAATTCTTTTTCCTCTTCTGTTAGAAGATTAGATAATATCTGATACCCCTTTACTGTATTTTGCATTGCTTTTATAAACCCCAATGAGGACCAAACTCCTCCGGTATGGACACTATAAACGCCCATTCTTTTTGGGAAAAATTTAAAGAGTCCTAGCTTTGCAAGAGCTACGTATAAAAAAAAATCAGAAAAAGGCGATTCTAGCGACTCTTTCAAAAAACTAAATATGCTAATATCATTACGAAATACGACTGATAGGGTTGATATATATCCCTTATGAGAAAGTAAATAGTTTAAATCGGAAGTGTCAGGAGAATCCCAAAGTGATGATTTCTTTCTTTTCCCATTACTTTCATGGTAAACATCGTGAAAGCACAAAGAATAGTTATTATTCTTTTCAAGAAATTCTATTTGTTTCTGCAATTTATTTTTATCAATCCAGTAATCGTCCCCCTCACATAGGGCAATGTAATTTCCTTTACATTCATCTAATACACGCAAAAAATTATTCCCTGCTCCTAAATTTTTTTTAGAGTTTAAAAGCATTATTTTATCAGGGTATTTAGCTGCATAGGTTTCACAAATTTGTCTTGTGCTATCCTGACTGCAATCTTCACCAATTATTAATTTATAGGAATAGCTTGTTTCCTGCATCAGAACTCCTTCTATAGCCTTTGCTATAAATGCCTCGTGATTATAGGTAACCATGCAAATACTTATATCTAGCATTGTTTTATTTTGAAATGAAACTTCTCAATTTACTTAAAAGTCGAAATATAATTTCTATGCCTGGAAATTTTAAAATATAACAGGAGCCCAAAAACAAAACTGAAAATACTCCTGTATATATTATGATCCTGAAAATATGAGACTCCAAACCGAATAATCCAAATATCCAATATGAAACCAAAGATGTTACAATGCCTGTTATAACATATCTACCTAATATAGCTGATTGCTCTTTAACAGATACATCTATTTCTTTTGAAACAAAGGCCATATTTAAAATTAAGCAAATATAACATGCTCCTACAAAGCTGATGATAAAACCATTTAATCCCCAAATAAAACCAAAGATATAAATAGGCAATAAAATAATTTTTTTATAAACTTCTAACCTGAAAAAACTTTTAGAATTCCCAACGCCTGAAATAATATTTACCATCAAACTACTAACCGGCCATAGTATACCACCTAATATCATCAATTGAAAAAGCCGTGCAGCATATATCCAGCGATCGGTAAAAAGAAAAATAAATAAATCTTTAGATATTAAAAATAAAATAGCACTTAATGCTACTGATGTAAAAGTGATAAAATGCAGGTATTTGATATATAATTGTTTTAAGTATACAGGATCATCTTGATGCCTGGCTATATAGGGAAATAGCGTTTCCATAATACCACCTGCCGAAAATGTACGTACAAACCCTTCCATACTTTGGGCACGGTAATAGTACCCCAAAGTATTTGCGGAATATAATTTACCAATAATAAATGAATCCAGCCTGGTATATAGCCTATCTAGCAAACCCGACGCAAACATCCTACCGCCATAGTGCCATAATGGTTTTATGGACGGAAAGTTAAAGGCCCATGAAGGCCACCATTTTATATACCATGCATTCAATACTAATACAATAAATGAGGATAATAATGACTGTACAACCAAGCTCCATACACCAAACCCATTATATGCAAGTATGATCCCAACTACACCAGAAAAAACAGATGCAATTAGTAAAATAAAACTGTTTACTTTAATTTGTAGTTGCTTAAATATTAGCGCAGAAGGAATAAGGTTTAGGCCATTTAATAAAAAACTTATCGAGATTACCTGAAAAACTGGCTTTATAAGTGGCTGTTTATAAAATACTGCCAAAGGGCTTGCAATAAGGAAGCATAGCATCATTAAAAATACTGCTGCAAATACATTTATATAAAATACAGTTGAAAGTTGTATTGAAGTAACGTTTCGGCTTTGAATAATAGCCCTGTTGAAACCCATATCCATAAAAATATGCGCCATTGTTATTACCACCATTACCATGGCCATAATACCAAATTCACTGACAGTTAACAGCCTTGTAAGTACTATTGAAATCAGAAATGAAACAAGAAAATTTCCAAACCTTCCGATATAATCCCAAATTAGATTTTTAAACATTCGAAATATTAGATTAATAACAAGGTTTTGAAAAGTTGAACCTTTAGGATGGTAAGCATTTATTTATTCGATTAATTTTTATACTCCCTTTTTATCATTTAGAACAACATAAGGGTGCATTAAAAAAAATGAATACTTTATTAAAAGATCCTTTATAGACTAATTACAAGCTTTTCAAATATTCCCCATATCCACTCTTAACCAATCCCTCCGCCAGACTTGCCAACTGTTCTTTCGCAATATACCCCATCCGCCATGCTATTTCTTCCGGGCAGCCTATTTTTAAGCCCTGCCTTTTTTCTATTACACGTACATACTCACTTGCATCGCTTAATGATTCGAAAGTACCAGTGTCCAACCATGCAAAGCCGCGGTCTAAAACGGCAACATGTAGGTTTTTATTTTGCAGGTATACTTTATTTACATCTGTAATTTCATATTCACCTCTTACACCAGGCTTTAATTCTTTTGCAATTTTTACAACGCTGTTATCATAAAAATAAAGCCCGGGTACCGCATAATTACTTTTAGGTTTTACAGGTTTTTCCTCAATACTTAAAGCAATTAGTTCGTCATTAAATTCTACTACACCATATCTCTCCGGATCGCTAACCGGGTAGGCAAATATTACAGCACCGTTCGGATTGGCAGATTGTTGTAACAACTTACTAAAGCCACTGCCATAAAAAATATTATCTCCTAATACAAGCGCTACACTATCATCCCCAATAAATTTTTCGCCAATTACAAATGCCTGTGCCAGGCCATTGGGCACTTCCTGTTTTGCATATTCAATATTGCAGCCCCATTTGCTGCCATCGCCGAGCAGGCGCACAAACTGTGATTGATCTTCCGGAGTTGTAATAATTAAAATATCTTTTATGCCAGCCAGCATGAGCGTACTAAGCGGATAATAGATCATTGGCTTATCATAAATAGGCATAAGTTGCTTACTTACACCCATTGTAATTGGGTACAACCTGGTACCAGAACCGCCCGCTAATATTATTCCTTTCATTTTTTTATTATTTTTTTGAACTGTCAAATACCTGATCCGAAGGCCTCATTCTATGAGTTATCTTTTATGATATTGCTCATCATAATAAGCAGCGTAGTGGCCACTTACAACATCATTGAGCCAATTTTTATTATCCAAATACCAATCTATTGTTTTAGATAATCCTTCTTCAAATTGCAAAGAAGGTACCCAGCCTAATTGTTCTTTTAATTTTGTTGCGTCTATTGCATATCGTAAGTCGTGGCCAGCCCTGTCTTTTACAAAGGTTATCAGCTTTGCTGATGTACCCTCATCTCTACCAAGTTTTAAATCCATCTGGCGGCAAAGTTCTTTGATCAGGTCAATATTGGTCCACTCATTATGGCCACCAATATTATAAGTCTCGCCAACTTTTCCTTTATGATAAATAATATCTATAGCCCTGGCATGGTCTTCTACAAACAGCCAATCTCTTATATTTTCACCTTTTCCATAAATAGGCAATGGTTTATTATTGATAATATTATTGATGCTGAGCGGTATCAGTTTTTCAGGAAAATGATAGGGTCCATAATTATTACTGCAGTTGGAAATTTTTACCGGAAGGCCATATGTATGATAAAATGCTCTTACAAAATGGTCAGAGGAGGCTTTGGAAGCTGAATATGGACTACGGGGATCATAAGCAGTATTTTCATAAAAAAAACCTTCGCTCCCTAATGAGCCATATACTTCATCGGTAGAAATATGATAAAAAACTTTATTACTGAAATCTCCTTTCCAGTTTTCTTTGGCGATCTGTAATAATGTGGCCGTACCTACCACATTTGTTTTTACAAATGCCAATGGGTCGGTAATAGACCTGTCCACATGGCTCTCGGCAGCACAATGCAATACACCGGTAAACTGATGCTTCGCAAAAAGATCTTGCACCAGCACGATATCGGTAATATCCCCTTTTACAAAGTTATAATTAGGTGCATCTTTAATATCTGAGAGGTTGGCAAGGTTACCTGCATAGGTAAGCACATCAAGGTTTACAATTTTATAATCCTGGTATTTTGTAACAAAAAACCTGGTAAGATGAGAGCCTATAAAGCCGGCACCGCCAGTAATAAGAATAGTCTGCATAAATATATATGAGGTAAAAATACAAAACTCATAAAGTAATTGAAAGAAATTATTTGCCTTATCCTGTATTTACAGGTGCCTGATAACAATAATATATATTCTAAAGTGAGTAAAAAATAGCACTTATTTAGAAAGAAAAGGCAATAAACACATTAACTTATATATTTTTGCCAGCCAAAATACAATATGAAGCAGGACTACAACAGGGATCCCATAAAAACAATTCACTCTAAAAATAAGGATATTTCCATTTTTTCTATCGAAGGAAAGAATATAGATACTGCTGTAGTTGAGACATTTGGCGAAGAATGGCTGAAGTTTAAAGATTATTCTGATGGAGAAATAAAAAAAGTAGCTAAGTTATATTTTGATATATTGAATGATGATATCATAAATAAAAATACCTACGCTTTGGATATTGGCTGTGGAACCGGCCGGTGGACAAAATATATATCAGAAAAGGTAGGATTTGTAGAAGCAATAGACCCAAGTGATGCAGTAATAGCGGCAAACCAGTTATTAGCAAACGTTGACAACGTACGCATTACAAAAGCTGCAGTTGATACTATTCCCTTTGATGATGAAACATTTGATTTTGCTATGAGTATTGGTGTTTTACATCATATACCAAACACACTGCAGGCAATGACAGATTGCGTAAGAAAAGTAAAAAAGGGTGGCTATTTTTATTGTTACCTCTACTACAACCTTGATAATAGGAATGCTTTTTTTAAATCTATATTCTGGTTAAGTAATATAATAAGATTAGGGGTAAGCCGTATGCCATCAAAATTAAAAAAAGCTACCTGTGACGTATTAGCCGTCTTACTTTATATGCCCTTTGTGCTGACAAGCCGCTTCTTAAGCTTTATTGGTTTAAAAAAACTTGCTAAAGAAATTCCATTGGCAGACTATGCGGACATGACTTTTTTTATTATAAGAAATGATTCCCTAGACAGGTTTGGAACTACGCTTGAACAAAGATTTTCAAAAAAAGAAGTGGTAGAATTAATGGAAAAAAGTGGTCTCAAAAATATTGTGGTAAGCCCCCATACTCCTTACTATCATGCTGTAGGCCAAAAACTGTAACGCCCTATAACTTTTACCAGCAAGAAGCTATTCACTGAAAATTTTTGAGAACTGTTGCAGAATTACCGATGTACCAAAGTCTCTAATTCTTTCCGGATAAATATTTTTGTAATTCTTTTGTAATTCAATATCAGATATCATTTTACCCATTGCGGCAGCAAGTGCATCAGCATTTCTTTGGGCACACAATATTCCATATGGTGCCACTTCAAATCCTGAAGTTAAAATTTTATCGGGTTCTGATGCTGGTGCAAGAATTTCCCTTGGCCCGGTTAAGCAATCTGTAGAAACAATAGGCGTATCACAAGCCATTGCTTCTAAAAGCACATTAGGCATTCCTTCTACATTAGAAGACAAAACAAAGCAATTTGCCTTTGCTACATATTTAAAAGGATTTTGTTGATGGCCGACAAAAAATATGCTATCTGTCAAGCCCAGCTTTTGAACCTGTGATATAAGTTCGGTCTCTAATTTCCCCTTACCCAATAAAATTAATTTGCATGTCCTGTTATTTAATTTAGACATGGCATCAATCAGCATTTTATGATTTTTCTCAATGCGAAAACCACCAACATTTATAAAATAAAAATAAGCAGGATCAATTTTCAGATCAATTTTTTCTTGCGTAAGTAGCGCTATTTTTTGAATATCTACTGTATTGTAAACAACCTCTATCGGGACATTTATACCAAATAAAATCTTAAGGTCTTTCTTAATTTGCCTGGTATTGGCAATTATAAGGTTAGCCTTATTATAATATTTTTTTAAAAGAAAAGTGGTTAACCCTTTATTCAATGCGGAGGTATGCTCCAGCCAGGAAAGTTGATGTGTCCTTTCGCAAACAATAGCTTTGTAAGAAGCATTGTACAGTGATTTGGCCATTGTGTTAATGTAAGATGCCCGGTTTAAAAAGGAAACTGAAAGTTCTATTTTATTTTTTTTACAATACTTCGCATAACTGTAGGCAAGCATAGGAAGCTTAAGCATATTCAGTATTGAAAAACTTTTTGCAGAGTTGTTTAACGCTTTTACAATCTGGCCTTCGGATAAAATATAATCAATCCTGTTTTCTAATAAGACAATGTGAATTTCAAAATCATCTTTAAGCCCATTTGCCAAAACTGAAACCATTCTTTCTGCACCCCCACCATGAAGCGAATTTATTAATAGGGCAATTTTCTTTTTTTGCATATATATTTACAGCTCGAAATGTTGTTCGTAACAAATATAGTATTTACTTCCCCTTATTAATTATAAATAAACCGGGTTATTAAATAGCTGCATTCGTAATTATTTTATTTATTTACTTTTAAGTAATTAAACTTTTGAACATCAAATAAAAAAGGTGGAAACACATTATCTCTCATTCGATTATCTTACTAACTTATTTAATTCGAAAGCGTTATTAATTTCTATCCCTTATTTCATTTTTTTTATTGTTTATCAAAGTCGTTCTGCTTCCACATTTGAATCTATATATTCAAAG
>JBDSIB010000040.1:0-5985 GCA_039918155.1 Ferruginibacter sp. | reverse complement strand
TTACTAAGATAATACATAGTGCTGCAGTTATTCTTATCAAAAATGATCCGGCTTTGTTCCAGTATTTTCTCTACCGTTACGGCCCGGTAAAGCTCCAGCTCTTTGTTTATAAGGCTTGCATCTCCCAAAGATTCGTAAATGGCGATGCTGGTAGCCCGGTTCATTACGGTCATGTCTTCAAATGCCATGGCACTTTCTGTTTTGTTCTTTACCTTTTCCAGTTCAGCAGTTGTAATGCCGGACTCCTGCAGTTTTTTTAATTCTTCTTCCACGGCTTCATCTGCCAGTTTAATATCTACTCCCTTCACCAGCTTGCCTTCTATTACCATTATGCCGGCATCTGTACTACCCATATGGTGGCATTCAATACTGCTGAACAATTGTTTTTCTTTTACCAATGCCTGGTACAACCTGGAAGAACCTCCGCCACTTAAAATATCAGAAATAAGATCTGCAGTATAATAGCGCTCATCTGTTCTGGAATAAATATGCCAGCACTTGAACAAGGCATCCAGCGGTACATCTGCTTTTACTTCTAAAAAGCGGGGAGCAGTTTGTGCCGGTTCCTGTGGCAGGTTGCGTTCGTATTTATTTCCAGCCGGTATGGAGCCAAACCATTTTTCTGCCAGGGCTTTTGCACGGGCAGTATCGATATTGCCGGCTACTACCAATATAGCATTGGACGGTGTATAATGTTTGTGAAAAAAGGCTTTTACATCCTTCAAAGTAGCGTCTTCTACATGTTTTAATTCTTTCCCTATTGTCATCCATCTATATGGATGTGTTGTATAGGTCAGCTCCCGCAGCTTGTGCCATACATCGCCATAGGGTTTGTTTATATAATGCTCCTTAAATTCTTCGCACACCACTTTGCGTTGTACCTCCAGGCTTTTTTTGCCGAAGGCGAGACTTAGCATACGGTCACTTTCCAGCCAAAAGGCGGTCTCTGCATTTTCAGCCGGCAACTCACAGTGGTAATTGGTAATATCATTACTGGTAAATGCATTGTTTTCGCCACCGGCTACCTGTAAGGGTTCATCGTAAGACGGCACATTGACACTACCGCCAAACATTAAATGTTCAAATAAATGGGCAAAGCCGGTTTGGCCGGGGTCTTCGTCTCTTGCACCTACATCGTAGAGCACATTCAGCACTACCATGGGTGTACTTTTATCTTCGTGTACGAGTAACCGTAAGCCATTATCAAGAGTAAATCTTTCAAAATCGATCATGCGCAAATTTACGCCAGTGACGCTTGTGAAAATTAAAATTATTGGGGAGGGAAATGGTTAAAAAAAAATGGGGACCAAATAAAAATAAGGTCCCGTTTTAAATCCAATATCCTATGAAAAACCAAAGGCATTAAGACATTATTTGTGCCAATATTTAAAATCTGGATGAAATAAACGAGGAACAAATTCTACAATTTTTTAATGTTATACCGGTAAATACAGGCTTTGATGGGCTGTATATGGTGTACTACAAGGGCTTTGCGCCCAATTTCGGGGGTGATTTTGTTGGCAGGTTTTATGTGAATAATATTTATAAGAAAAACTATTTTATGGATACCATTATTCATTTACTGGAAGGCGAAGAAGAAATATCAGCACTGCTGACAGATATCCCCAACCGTAACCATGGCATGTATAAGGTAACTTTTGAAAGTGGGTATGAAAATCTTTTCTTTACAGATGTGGAAACGGGTAAATGGATAGAGGAAGACCTGGGCTTTACGCAACTGGCCGAGCAGATAGGGGAAGAAGTAAGAAAGTTTTGTCCCAGTTTATTTCATGTACCTAAAATACTTACCTGGCACAAGGAGTACACCAATAAAAAACTGATGCTGTTTGGGTTTTTTAATTTTGCCAAAGGTAGTACTAAAATGTATGAAATTTATAATGGTAATAAAAAATACATGTACACCCTATTGGAAACAGAAAATGACGAATGGCAGATACTGGGGAGCAATACCGAAGGTCTTGAAAATATAGATAATTATTTTTTGCGGAATGTGATACAGATACTTCCTTACTATACGAGTGTGTAATAAGCAATTAGTTAATATAAAGAATGCCCGGCAACAGATGTTACCGGGCATTTTTATAAGGGCACATAATACTACTCAAATATCAATTGCTCGTCCCTTTCTTCCATAGGAATCTTTTTTATAAAGTCATCGTATCTTGAATCTTCGTGATTGCTATAGGCGCCATACGCATCCATACTGTAGCCAATAAGACCATCGTTTGCTTCAATCAGATACAGAATTGCATTATCAGATGGATCTGAGTCGCCTTCAAACCTGTAGGTTCTTATGATCTTGAGATCAGAAGGTTCATATATTTTTCCGCTGGCAGTGCCAAATCCCTTTTCACTCATGGTGAACTCATTGTCCTGCTTTCTTACACGAAGTTTTTCAAGCACACTGCTTAAAGTCGTCATTTCAACATGATTTGTTACTGACATAAAATTATTTTAAGTGTTTTAATATTATAGTGTAAACCAATTTTGTACCAATAATTGTGGCATAATATTTCTATAGTAAATAATATAAAAACAACTTTATGGCAATCAACTTATTAACGACGACCCAGGAGAAACTTAATTTTGAACCATTAAAAAAAATAGATCCGAACTCCCAGGATAATGAGGAGCTGATAAAGGGAAATGCACAGGCACTACAGCAGGCATCTCTGGTAACTGCTTTGGCCGGTATCTATAATCTGTCCCGCTCAGAAGAAGGCCTGATCACTATTTCAGGTGAAAGCAGTTCTACAAACTGGTTGTCTATTTTATTTGGCGACAATAGTAATGAAGTAGCAAAAAACATTGCATCGTATTGCGGAACGGATGAAGAAGCTGCTAAAGCCATGACCAACAAAAGTGCAGAAGAAGCCATAAAAATTATCAGGGAAAATATCTCCACCATCACTGTGAAGGAGCTGCGGAATTTTATTTCTTCGCAAAGAGATTTTATACTGCCATATATACCAGCGGCTTTAAAGCTGGGAAAATTGCTGGATGATAATACTATGGATGACCAGACCAATAAAATGGAAGGCCCACTATCCAGCTTACTGCATAAAATAGAAAAAGGCTTCTCCGGCAGCGATACTGCAAAAGAAGCCGAAAGAAAAGCTAAAAACTTTTAGTTGCCTGACTCCTCGTAGTTTTTAATCTTATTATACAAAGTCTTGCGGTCGATCTTTAATATTTCGGCCGCTTTTGTTTTATTAAAATTTACTTCTTTCAATACGTTCATTATTGCTTCGTATTCTGCTTTTGAAGCAGCGTCTTTAAGATCGTATTCTTTTTTCACGCCGTCGTCGTCAAAATTTCTGGCAGCGGGTACATTATGGCCCGCTAACGGAGCAGTAGACGAAGAAGAGGTGATCTCCCATGGAAGCGTACTTGCCTGCACTCTTCCTTCCTGCGTTAACAGCACTGCACGACGTACCACATTACGGAACTCTCTTAAATTGCCGGGCCAGGAATAGTTGATAAACATTTGCATCACTTCATCTTCAAAACCATCTATATCTCTTCCCAGTTCATTCTTTGCTTTTTCTAAAAAGAAATCAGCAAACAAAGGAATATCTTTTTTTCTTTCTCTTAAGGGCGGAAGGTTAATGGAAAACTCATTAAAGCGGTGATAAAGATCTTCCCTGAATTTTCCTTTGCGGTAAGCATCCTGCAGGTTTTCATTTGATGCAACAATAATGCGTACATCAACAGGCATTTCTTTGTTACCACCTACTCTTTTAAATTTACGTTCCTGTATTACTCTTAGTAAGGAGGCCTGTATCTCAACAGTGAGATTGGCAACTTCATCCAGAAAAAGTGTACCGCCATTGGCCAATTCGAAATGTCCTTCTTTATCAGTAAGGGCACCAGTGAAGGCGCCTTTTACGTGGCCAAACAATTCACTGCCGGAAAGTTCTTTACTAAGCGTACCGCAGTCCATGGCAACAAAAGGCATGTTGCTGCGATCGCTCATGCTGTGGATCGTTTTTGCAATTACCTCTTTTCCTGTTCCGCTTTCGCCATACAATATGATGCTGTAATTAGTGGGTGCTACTATTTCTATTTGCTTGTAAAGATCCCGGGTAGTACCGGCTTCGCCTACCAGAAATTCATCATTGAGCACTCGCTTTTTCTCTGCAGGTTTGGCGCCACTACCTTTTGAGATGGAGGTAGCCTTTTCTGCGCCAGCAGGATTATTTAATGCGCTGTTGAGCACATTTAAAACTTCATCCGGTATAAGGGGTTTGGTTATATAATCGTATGCCCCCATTTTAATAACGTCTACCGCAACTTTAATATCAGAATAACCGGTGATGATCAATACAATTGTAGAAGGAGATGTAGCTTTTATTTCCTGTAATACATCTTTGCCGTCTTTATCGCCAAGGCGAAAATCGCATAGTACAATATCGAAATTACTCTCTTTAAATTTTAAAATGCCTTTGCCTCCGGAATGAGCTACTTCCACCTCGTATCCATTGCGGCCCAAAAACCTGCCGAGCAGCGTGCACATATCCAGGTCATCATCAATAATCAATACTCTCTTCTTCATGTTGTGTTTTTATTTGTATAAAGATAACTTTTATTTTTAACCGTTTGTTTCTGTAAGGGCAACATCTGTTACGGGAACTTCTTCTATTTTTATCCATACAGAATAATCATTGGGGTATATTTTACCGCCAAAATTGGTTGCATATACTTTTGTAAACACTGCCCCCAGGTATAGTATAGCTGAGCTGTAATACACCCATATCATCCCGATCATTATAGAGCCTGCAGCGCCGTAAATACTGGTAAGCTTACTTTTTCCAACATAAAAACCAATACCATACTTACCCAGCAGAAAAAGCAGGGAGGTTATAAATGCTCCTATTAAGACATCTTTCCACTTTATTTTAGCATCTGGCAATACTTTGAAAATAGTACCGAACAAAAGGGTTGTGATTGCCAATGATATTATATTGTCCATTATGGCCAGAAAAGTATCTCCTGTACCACCTAATATATGCGTTAGATGTGTACTTAGTGCTGCAACAAGGGCATTTAACAGCAACGAAACAATCAGTACAAAGCCAAGGCTGAGGATGAGTGAAAAGGAAATGGCCCGATCTATAAAAAGCTTCCACCACACTTTACGGGTTTTGGTACGCAGGCCCCATATTTTATTAAGGGAGTCCTGCATTTCTCCAAATATACCGGTGGCGCCTATCAGCAATACGATTACGCCAATGCCGGTAGCAAATACGTTGTCATTGTTAAGATGAATATTCTGAATAGCATTTTGAATTTCGATAGCGGCGCTGCTGCCTACCATTCCTTTTATTTCGCCATATAATTCTCCTTTTATAGCTTCCTGGCCAAATATAGAACCGCTGATAAACAATATTATAATGAGCAAAGGTGCAAGAGACAGAATAGTGTAATACGCCAGGGAAGCGCTGTACTTTAAAACATTGCTGGCAAAGAATTCCTTAACTACCTGCTTATTGAACCGGAAGAAAAATAAAAGCTTTTTTTTCATACTTGGGAAATACTATAAACATACTATGTACCATTTTCCTCATTTATAAAGATTTTATATTTTTATTTTTAAAATCAACCTTAAAAAAGAAAGCTTTTACACACATCTGAAGAATTAAAAATTAACCGCTCATCATTTTTATCGGCTGGTTACAGGCTGATACTTAACTAAAAGCAATGTAAGGGTATGTTTTTTGCTTCATTAATGAAATATTTTAACAGTTTATCTTTTTTCTAAAATCGTATTACCGGTTAAAGTGGCACAAATTAAGGTGTATATGTTTTATGAAAAAGCTAATTTATGAATAAAACATTTTTTTTAAATCAGGACATGAAAGTTTTAATAATCGACGACGAAACTGATATTTGCTACTTGTTAAGTACTTTGTTAAAACAAAAAAATCTAGATACAGAATATGTAAATTCTTTATCTGATGCTAC
>JBDSIB010000039.1:0-13332 GCA_039918155.1 Ferruginibacter sp. | reverse complement strand
ACAGGATTAAAAGCACAGCCATTTACGCTGGATTCGATGAAAGTAACTGAGCTGAGCCTGTACGATTATAAACCTGCAAATGTAAAAGTAAAAGGTAAGTTGAATGTAACAACAGTAACACAAGTGGCAGACACGATGTATTATTTTGTAAAAGGGGTAAGCGCATATTCCCCTACGTATGTAGGTGTAACAGCATCTGACAAAACAAAACCAATAGATGTAAGATTACACAAATGGAACTGGCACGACGTATTACGCAGTGGCACTACAGATGGAAACGGACATTGGGAAGATAAATTCAGAACAGAAACCGATTTTGGCATAATGATCATTTGTAAGGATAAGCCTGCCGGATATGTGATAACGGTATGGACGGGTGAAGAAGCTAAGCCTGATGTGCCATCTGCTTTTTCTGATGATAAAGTAATGACAAAATCATCTCCTGTTGTTGATTTTGCAAAGAAAAACTGGATGTACCTGCTTATTGGTCTATTGCTTGTTGTGATCGCAATTTTATTTTTAAAAAGAAAAAAATCTTAAAATGAAAAAGATAAAATTTTTATTCCTACTAAGTTTTATATTTTTTACCATCCCGTTTACGAGCAATGCACAGGATGGTACAGTTGAAGCCATTAACCAGATGGGTGAAGATGGAATACAGAACATACAGGACCATACGGATGAGCTTACAAATATCAGCGAAACAATGTCAGGAGCTTTAGGCAGCCTGAATACATATTTGAATATTGCTCAAAGTGCCGGAGAACTTTATAACGCTACCCATGCGTTGGATAACAACGAATGTCAGCCTGATTTTACTACCAGCTCACAAGCCATGATGCCTACCCATTGCGTAAGAGGCAGTGAATGTTTTACCTGCTATCAGTCAGCCGTAAACGAACTTACTTTTGTGCGCCGTACACTCGCCAGGCTTTGGTGCATTTACAGCAACACAAAAAACTTTAATAGCAAAGCAGTTGCTTTTGGCGACGACGTTTCCGGCGTACATGCCATAAACGGCCTGGCCTGGCAATATGCTAAAGCAGATATTAATGCTGCTTACGAATCATTCAAACATACTTATGATGCAAAATACATGGGGCTTATGGGCACGCTGGATAAGGCTTTACATGATATCAGTAATTGTGAAGCAAGATTCGGTGAGCAGGATTGGTACCAGAAGTTCGGATTTATATATTTTGAATTTATGAAAGATAAATACAAAAGGAACGATTAAACCTCAATAAAAAATTACAAATGAATTTGCTGAATAAATATTGTCTGACGATAATTTTTAGTGTAACAGTTTTTAGTGTGGCAGCACAAAGTGGAAAATACGCAGGCAGCTTACAAAAATTAATCGGGCATACGTATACAAATGAAAAAAAGATTGCTGGTTTCTCAACTTATCAGTACCGGCAGGGTGATGTGATTTCTGACCTGGCAGATGCAAATACAATGACGCTGGATTTGTTTGTGAAAAAAAATGCAGCAGCTATCATTTACAGCCAGCTTACGGATACGGTTAGCCGAACATATACTATTGTAGATGTGATAGAAGTTAAAAATATTCCCACCGGTTGGGAAGTAAGATCAGCCGATTGTCAACAGGGCCAAGCAGAAGGCGAAATTTTAATAGCATTAGTAAAAACACAAAACAAAGCTTACATGACCATTGTAAAAAAAGCCTGGCGTTGTAACCGGGATAAGTTACGTTTTGAAGCCATTCAGCCAAAGGGAATAAAATGTATCAACGAAGGTTTTGGAGAATAAATTATTAAAACTTAAAACAAACAGATATGAAAAATTTGATCCTGGTATTTATGCTTCCATTTATGCTTTTTATAAAAGGCAATGATAGCAACCACAATACTACAACCGCAACGAAAATCACAAAATCAAATGTACTCCCAACGGGTGATTCTCTTGTAACTTTTATCCCAACTACGGTCGGGCCTTATTGCCCCAAAATATTATTAGGTGGTGATAGAGAATTTGATGGACATGGCCCGGAGATCTGGTCATGGATAAATCTTAGCATTGTAGATAAAAAATATATTGTTGCAGAAGTTTACTTGCATGCACGTGAAACAGTGAGCGACTGGAGTGAAACAGAGGGAACCTGGAAAAAAACATTGTACACTGCGCCTGCTGGCTATGACCTGGTTGAATTAGTAACCGGAAAACATTCAGAAGTACATTATATAAGCAGGCCGGGAATGCCCTCCTTTTCACCAAGAGGTTTATTAACTGCTATCGGTGGCCAAAAAGGCAATGATGTGCCTTTTAAAGATGATGGGCTGGTAACAAGATGGAATATTGTAGGCGATACCGGCGGCGCTGACATCAGCGACGATGATAACTGCAACGATGATACGCAGGTGGCTATACAATTGAACCCAATGTTGATTAAATTGAGGAAACAAATAAACCTGAAAAAATTTAAACCAGTTAATAAACCTATTATTCAGCTAAAAAAACAAAAGTAGAAACTTAAAATGCCGGTTGTTATCAGCCGGCATTTTTTTTATCGTCTTCCTTATCAGTAAGTACTAATTTTTTAAAAAGTATCGCAAGCATTTCTGCTGCATCATCGCACAGTCCGGGATGCAACCTGGATGTCTGTAAAACAGTACTCCTCGTAGCAGTAAGCCAGCGAAAACGCTCTGCTACAGGCAGTTTACCGATTGGTCCGCTATCCGCTGCGCCTTGTGCAATTCTTTCAAATGCATCCAGGTAACCTTCCAGTTGCGGCATACCCATTGCTCCGCAAAATGAAGAAAGTCTTTTTTCATCCAGTATATATTGAACGCCTAAGAATTTTTCTTTTGCACAATAAAGTATAACACCAATGTTGAGAAATTCCTCTCTCTCTACTTTTGGTACTATCCTAATGACCGCATACTCAAATAATTTTTTCTCTTGCATGTTGTGCTTCTTTTACAAAAGTTTGAGAATGGGCAAAACGCATTTTTAAAAAAGTACAGTATGCATTTCTATGTTCTGCTACAGAATCAAAACTACTTTCATCACCAAGCCAATCTTCCGGTATCAGTTCAACAATACTATTTATAATATCATCATCGAGTATGTTGTGAAAGTTTTCATCTACTTTATCTAAGTGGGCAGCATAAGGAAGCAATACATGATCTTTTATATGCACAAAAGGCAGTACCGCTTTCTCTATCCATTGCTCCCAGGAATGATGAAAATACAAAGCTGCGCCATGATCTATCAACCATATTTCTTTATGCCACAATAAAATATTTGTATTTCTAATAGTCCGGTCTACGTTGTTCAGTAAACAATCGAGCCATACTATTTTAGATGCAAGCAGGCTATCAACTTTTGTCACTACCGGATCAAAAGTAGTAGAGCCGGATAGATAATGCAGCCCAAGATTCAACCCTACACTCGCTTTCAGCAGGTCCTGTATTTCTTCATCTGGTTCGGTACGTCCAAATGCTTCATCCAGGTTTGCAAATACTATCTCAGGAACAAGTAAGCCTAATGCTCTTGCAATTTCTCCACCAATCAATTCCGCTATCAACGCTTTTCTACCCTGACCTGCTCCTCTGAATTTTAAAACATACATAAAGCCATCATCTGCTTCTGCTATCGCTGGCAATGAGCCGCCTTCCCGAAGTGGCGCTACATACCTCGTTACAATTACGCTTCTTAAAGTTGTTTTATTTATTTCCATGATCAATTATTATCATCCAATCAAAAATACATGATCGGCTTTTAAATATAGCACTTTAATAAAGAGACATGATACAAATAAAAAAACCGGCACTGCTTTTCAACAGTGCCGGTCATTCATGTTTTTAAAGGGGCGTAATAATATTATTTACTGTTGGTAGCCATCTCTGCTGTATCTATCCAGCTTTGTTCCATATCACCACCATTTTTCTTTACGTAGTCTTTACGGGCTTTTTCTAATCTTTTAGCTTTACTACTACCAAGAATAGCTTTTATCTTGCCCATTCTTTCAGTGTTTAAAGAAGCCAGTTGCGTTTGCTTTTGTTCTGCTGATAAGCTTGCATCATCAGTTATAACTTTAGCTTTTTCAGAATAAGCCTGGTTGATATTTTTTGCCTGCCTGCTTTGCTCAGTGCTAAGTTTTGCTGATTTCATGATCGCATTCCGATCAAGTTCAGCTTTAGCAGATTGTTGCTGAATAGTACTGATGCTTTTATAACGGTCAGTGTACGTACTATCCTGCACGTGGTTCATACTGTCCTTCCACATGGTTTGTTGCATCACAAAACCTGAATCAGCAACTCTATCATTGTCTCTTCTTGTAGAATCAGATCTTAACAGATCCTGACGCTGAGTTTCGATTGCATCCTGGCGATCCTGCTCTTTCTGAGCCATTGCAGCCTTCGCTTTTGATGCCGCAGTTACATGCGTTTTCTTTGCCTTTTTAGTAGACTTTGTTGTTGTTTGTGCTTGTGCTGCTAAAAGGAATAATGCTGCAAAGCCAGTCAAGAATATTCTTTTCATAGTAAATTATTTTACACATGCTTGGCAATATCCATGCCATTGCAAACATTTGCCTTAAAAATTCAACTTTTTTTACCAAAATGAATGTGCATAAATAACGCCTATTAACATTAAAATCGTCCATTTTCAATATATCTGGCACGAATTTTTCACATTTTTTATTGTTAGATTTTATTTATAAATTTTTAAAAATAAAAATAATGGAAACTTTAATAAATGATAATTTCACCGGCGTAAATAACGATGCTCCTAATGTGAATGTGCCCTTAAAATTCTTAACAGCCACTACAGTGATCGGAGACAAAGTCTGGAATGCAAATGACGATGAGATGGGCACAATAAAAGATGTAATGCTTGATATAAGGACAGGGAAAGTAGAATATTTTATTATTGAATTCGGTGGCTTTCTTGGTATGGGCGAGAAATATTTTGCTATACCCTTCCGTTTGTTGCTGGTTGATCCTTCAAGAAAGGTCTTTCGTTTTAATGAAGAAAAAGAAACCTTAAAAAAAGCTCCTGGTTTTGATAAGGAACATTGGCCAGGTACAAATGCACACTCTAATTATGTAACAGAAAGCTGGAGTTTCTGGGAGTAAATTCTGGCTTTAACGGCGTTTGAAATTTTGATCTAATTGTATAGCTTCCTGTAACAATTTTACGATTGGCTTCTCTCTTATATCATCTGCAGTTTTATGTATTTTATAAAATAGCTGCTTGTTGGTACCATGGGTTAAATACCTGTCTGTATCAGCAAGTTTATTGCCATGACATAGGCCAAATAATACGCCTTCTTTAATTCCACCTTGTGGTACGGTTGCTGGTCAAATGATGCAGATTGCCTTGTTGCCATAAAAAAGCGGCACATTGTAAGAAATTTTTTCTTTACAATATGCCGGAAGATTTTCAATTACTATTTGTCTCAATACATCTGTAATGATCCGCTCTTCCACCGGCAACAATTCAAACAACTGCACAACCGATCTTATTTTTGGAAAATGAACTGAATTCATTTTATAAAATGGTTTACCAAAATTATTTCTGTGTTGCTGCCCAGGCATCCATCGATTTTTCCAGTATCTCCAAAGGCATACAACCATCTTTTAAAAACTGCGTATGAAAAGCTGCAAGATTAAATTTATCGCCTAACTCTTTACTATATTTTTCTCTAAGCTCTCTTATTTTTAAAGCCCCGATCTTATAACTCAAGGCCTGGCCAGGATATACCATGTAACGCTCTATTTCAGCAACAGCAGCATCTTCACTGATCGGTTCATTATCCATACTATATTTTACAGCTTCTTCTCTTGTCATTTTACCGGTATGCATCGCTACATCTACTACCAATCTTATGGCTCGGTGTATCTCATCCCCCAATGCACCCATGTGTTGATATGGGTCAGTGTACAATCCTAATTCTTTACCCAGGCTTTCGCAATAAAGCGCATATCCCTCGCCGTAAGCACCATACCACGAAAAGCGTCGAAACTTAGGTAGCTTATCATTTTCCATTTGCAAAGACATCTGGTAATGATGGCCAGGAATAGCTTCGTGCAAAAAAGTACTTTCCATGCCGCTGGTAGTATTAAATTTTGTTGCATCTACTATCGGCACATAAAAAATTCCGGGCCTTGAACCGTCCGGCAAGCCTTGATAATATTCAATACTGGCGCTTGCTGCCCTGAACGCTTCCGTTTGTCTTATTTCAAATTTTGACCTTGGCACCAGCGTAAACATTTTTTTCAGGTTAGGTTCTATTCTTACCTGTATACTACGCCATGCATTCAGCACTTCTGCCGGAGTTTTATAAGGCATGAATTTCTTATCAGTTCTCATATAAGTAAAGAACGAATTCAGATCTCCTTTAAATCCTACTGAGTCTTTTATACTTTCCATTACTGCCCTTATACGGTTTACTTCTGAAAGACCAATATTGTAAATTTCTTCCGGAGTCTTCTCAGTAGTGGTCCAGTATTTCACCATGTAATCATAATACTCCTTACCACCGGGTAATGCATTTACGCCTGTGGTTGTTCTTGCTTTTGGCAGGTACTCATTCTTTAAAAAATCCCCCAGCTTTTTATAAGAAGGTATTATTTGATTATTTATAAGATCAACATAAGCAGTAGTTAGTCTTTTTTTATCGTTATCGCTAAATGTTGATGGCATTAATTTGATAGGACTATAAAATAAACTATTGGTTGCACCAGATGTTACCATGGCCGTCATTTCCGGAATCATTTTTACTACAATGGTTTTTGGCAACACATAATTTGCTGCAATCCCTTTTCTGAAATACACAATGGCACTATCACTCCATGCTGTAAATGCTTCGGCACGCTGCAGCCAGTTATCATAATCTTTAACCGTTTTAAAAGGTTGATTACCTGTGCCGCCACCCATTTGCCCAAGTAAAAGTGTTACACCATTAAATTGATCAAAAGGAAAATATGCATTATCAATAAGAGAAGAACTTCCCATAAAACCAAGAGACAAGCCTTTTAATTCCATATCCATTTCATACTTAAATATGTCGTAGCTTTTTTTATCATTATCATTCAGATCTTCCCTTTTATATTTCGAAATGGAATCATTGTATGCAGTAAAAAAATCAGTCAGCTTATGGCGATAGCTATCTGTAAAATCTGCAGGTAATAAATTATTGTAGCTGATATCACCATTCATCGTCGCTTCCAGCGGAAATAACTGCATACGACCATTGTAATAGTTTTCAAACATAGCATCAAGTGATTTGTTGTCTTCTGTGGGTGTTGCGGTTGAAGATGAATCAGCCTTTTTTTGTTGACAGGCAACAAATGATATTACTACAGCAAGGAAGAATATTTTTTTCATAAAAAATTTATATACTGCTAAATATAGCAATTATATAAACGCTGTATTTGTTGCTTTTATAAAAGGTAAAAGAAAGATACCGGCAGGTTGAACTTTGATAATTCAATTTCCTTTCATTAAAAAAGACTAAAAACAACCGAACATATATAGATAATTGTTATTTAGCCCTTAAAATGAGGTATTAATACTCTAAATTTTGAGCGAATTAGTTTTTAATTTTGTTCAACGATTAAGATCATTGCTACTTCAAAGTACAAGTTATACACCCTATCACGACTAATTGATTGCCTCCTGTACTGGAGGCAATCCCTTTTTTGAGATTAAAAATTCAGTATTAATACTTATAATAATTACAACTGTTTTCTTCATATTGCAATATTATTTTACCATAATTAAACCCCCAAACAAATGAGCTCCCAAAATCAAATCCCGGCAAAAGGTTCTAATTTTATTTCATTACAACAAGCCATTGACCTTACCAGTACTTTCAGGAAAAACAAGGATAACATTCTTGCAGAAAAATATAAAGGCACGGCAGTAATTGCCAACAGTGAAACATTTAACCGGGATGGGTTTGATGCATTGCTAAGTAATCCTGAATGTGCAGCTGTAAGAATGTACACCGGTATGGATGCCAATATGAATCTCCATGCAGTTTTTGTTGGAGTAAATTCAAAAAACGAAGATTTGCTCCCAATGCTTACCAGCGGTCTTCCTGAAGATGGAGATGATCCGAAAATTTTAGATGAAGGTCAACGCTGCCCTGCGATGTGCCCGCCTCCATCTCCGCTAAATCCATAAATTACGGGCTCATGACGTACTACACAACGATAGCTTTTAGTTTCAGTATTTTTATTGCAGCCATAGCAGGTATAATAAAATCAAGGAAAGTAGATCCATCCTACTACCCCTTCATTCTATGCACTATTGCAGCTTCTGTAAATGAAATAGTAAGTGTTATACTTATAAAACAAATACATAACTCTTCTATCACTAATAATATTTATGTATTTATAGAAGCCATGCTTATCATATGGCAGTTTAAAAAATGGGAGGTATTTGATAATCGGGAATACTTATACAGATTCTTATTGATTTCCATTGCAGCATTATGGTTGTGGGAATACAGAAGTATATCCAAACTGGAAACCATAGGTTCCTTTTTCAGGATCACAGCCTCCTTTGTTATTGTAATTTGTAGTGTAACAATTATTTCCCGTTTTTTAATTGAGCATAATAAAAGTTTAATAACAAACCCCGTGTTTATGATCTGTTGTGGATTTATATTTTTTTTTACTTATAAAATATTTCTGGAAATTTTCTGGGTTTATACCAATGATGCAGATCTTAGTTTTTCCACTTACGTTTATGAGATCATGAGCTACGTCAATCTTATTTCAAATTTAATTTACGGCATTGCCATTATATGCATACCTACCAAACCCCGATTTATAACGCTGTATTAATAGCCGCAGGCTTTATTGGCGTTATTATCATTTATTTTATCATTACTGTTTTGCGTCAGCAAAAAAAATACCGCCAATACCATAATGAACGGGTAACTGCGGAAATAGCACAGCTTGAAAGGGAAAGACAAAGAATTGCAAGCGATCTGCATGATGACCTGGGGCCGGTATTGTTTGCCACCAGGATGAAACTGGGTGCTTTAAAAAATGAGGATGAATCCGAACAGGCTTTACTGGCAGAAGCCAAAACTAATATTGATATCATCACCAATAAATTAAGAGATATTACCAACGGCCTTATCCCTAACAGTCTGCTTTCAAAAGGACTGGTACCGGCCATTGAAGAGTTTCTACAGACGGTAAGTCTCAGCTCAGATATCGAATTATCTTTTAACGTACAGAATTTGCCAAGGTTTGGCGAAACAGAAACCATTTATATTTATCGCATACTGCAGGAGATCATTTACAATACAGTAAAGCATGCCGAAGCAAAAAATTTTACAATTGAACTTTATTGCCAGAAAGATAATTTTATTATTTCCACTGCTGATGATGGTAAAGGATTTAATTTTAAGCAAACCATGGGCACTGCCAATGGCCAGGGTTTAAAAAACATTATCAGCCGTGCAGAAGTATTGCATGGCGAAGTACAGGTAAGTTCCTTAAGAGATAAGGGTACCAGTTTTTTTATTGTGATCCCTTTTTAAAATAGCTTCAAATTTATATGCCTTCTGATTTAGAAATAAGAATTATAGTTGCTGACGACCACCAGATATTCAGGGAGGGTTTTAGAAGTGTGTTAAAAAACCAGGATAAAATTGTATTGGTAGGCGAAGCAGCTAATGGTCTCGAATTATTATCACAGATAGAAAAGACATTGCCCGATGTAATTTTAACTGATATAAAAATGCCTGTTATGGGCGGTATAGAAGTTACAAAAATAATTACTACCCGTTTTCCGAATATCGGTGTTATAGCACTCACTACTTTTAACGATGACCATTTTATTATAGACATGCTGGAAGCTGGTGCAAAAGGCTTTATACTAAAGGATACACCCAATGATGAAATTTTAACAGCTATTAAAACGGTGTATAGAAAAAATAATTATTACTGTGCTACAACCAATACTAAATTATCAGCGATCTTAAAAGAAAATATCTACGACAATAAAACGGGAATTCGAAAGTTTACTTTTTCAGAAAGAGAAAAAGATATTATAAGGTTTATCTGCAGGGGATATTCCAATAAAGATATTTCAGAAAAAATGGTTGTCAGTAAAAGAACTATAGAGGGCCACCGGGATCGTATCATGCTGAAAACAGACACCCAGAATATTGCAGGCCTTGTAACATTTGCCATTCGTCACGGAATATTTGAACCTTAAAAAAAAGGTATTAATACTCTATAAAAAAAAATCCTGTTTTCATATTTGAGTCTATATTTTTTATCAAATTGCTCATAATAAAAACTTATTCGCTGGTATCCTTGTTTATCTTATAATATCATTGCAATGTTTTTTTATACTTTTCACTTACGTTGTCCAGCATTTTTATAAATTTTTGTACATCTGGATCGTAACCATATCCCTCATCAGCCAGTTTTTTTTCATTGGCATCTAAAAAGAAATAATAGGGCTGGCTGTTGGCTTCAAATTTTGTTACCTGCATATCCGCATTTTTATCGCCGAGTGTTTCTATTTTTTTACCCAATGCTTTTGAGTAATATTGTTCTTTTTCCTGCAGGTCTATGCTTTGTACATCTATGTACAGCGATACGATCACAAAATTTTCTTTTAATCTCTTCATAACTTCCGGATCACTCCACACCTGCCCTTCCATCTTACGGCAGTTCACACAATTGATACCTGTAAAATCAAGCATTAATGGTTTCTTTAATTTACGTGCAATAGCCAGGGCTTCATCGTAATCAAAATAAGTTACCATACCGTAAGTAGTTACTACTTCCGGCTCATACTTTTTCATTTTATCATAATATTTTACCGGTGTAGGTAATTCATTATCGGCTGAAGAAGTACTGTTATTTGATTGAATGTTTTTTCCACCCCCGGCTATATAATCCTGCGTACCCATTGGTGGAACAAATGCACTAATGCCTTTTAGCGGCGCACCCCATAGACCCGGGATCATGTAAACAGCAAAAGATAAAGCCGTAATTGCAAATAACAATCTTGTTACTGAAAGGTAAGGAATGCCGAAATCATTTTTTGGAAGTTCATCATCATGATGAAATTTTAGTTTACCTAATAAATAAAATCCCATTAAAGCAAAAATAACGATCCATAAACTGAGAAATACTTCTCTATCCAATATGCGCCATTCTTTTACAAGATCTGCATTGGATAAAAATTTTAATGCGAGTGCTAATTCCAAAAAGCCTAATGTAACTTTAATGGCATTCATCCACCCTCCCGGTTTGCTTAAAGAATTAAGCCAGGATGGAAAGAAAGCAAAAAGAGAAAATGGTAATGCAAGTGCAGAAGAAAATCCAAGGAAACCGACAAGTGGCCCCCAAAAACCACCTTTAAAAATTAATGGCAGCAAAAGTCCTATCACTGGGCCGGTACAGGAAAATGAAACGAGGACAAGTACTAATGCCATAAAGAAAATACCAATAAAATTCCCTACTCCAGCTTTACTGTCCGCTTTTGTAGACCAGGAGGATGGAAGCGTTATTTCGAATGCGCCTAGAAATGAAAAACCAAAAATTAAAAAGAGCCCGAAAATGAATAGGTTAAAAATCCAATTAGTTGAAATATTATTTAGTGCTGTAGGTCCCCAAATAAGTGTGATAAGAAACCCGACAAAAGTGAAAATAAAAATTATTGAAGCCGAATATAGAATTGCATTTTTTCTTCCCTCGATCTTTGTCTTACTTCTTTTAGTAAAAAAACCAACCGTAACTGGTATCATTGAGAAAACGCATGGTGTTACCAAGGCCAGTAAACCACCGGCAAATCCTGCAAGAAATATATAAAGTAAAGATTTCTGTGAACCAGTTGCTTTAGGTGTTTCCTTTACCGTTGCATTATCAGGTTGTATAAAAAATTTAAAATGTTCTTCACCAGGTTTGTATTCATCCCCTTCTTTGTACATATAATTTACGGTTCCCTTTAACACCACACTATCTGCTGCCTTTAACTTCACATTTTGTTGCCACAGAACACTGTCTTTAAAAAAGCTGGTCTCAGCATTCAGTGACGCATCCTTTTCTGTTGCAGGAGTATTACTTTCCTTTATGGAATCTTCCAGGTATTTTATACTTGCTGAATCAAACTGGATAGAACTGCCAAGTGCATCAGGAGAACTTTGACGTACCGAATATAATTTTATGCCTGATTTTAGAGTAGCCTTAATAGTTAGGAGTACTTCATTATTGGAAGTTCTGTTTTTACTGTAGGTGAATTTTATTGCACCCGTAGTATCCTGCGAAACAGCTGAAAAAAAACAAATACAAATACAAAGACAACTGAGAATAATGTTGCGGAAAAAATGCATCAATGATTTTATTTAAGGGAGATGGAGAATGATTGTGTTTTTGGTGGCAGGCATTGTTTGTCATTACATACCATAAAATCAATAGTGCCTGCAACAGCTGTTTTTATGCTGCCTTTTACTTTTACCACCTGCACAAAATCTACTTTATTAGAAAATTGTTTTACATCCACCCCAAATAATGGTTCCGCATGTTGCTCCAGTTTTCCCACTTCCTTTGCAGTACCGTCTAGTGTTACCAAAGGGTTTTTAGTAAAGCTAATAGACGTAGGCACCGGCCCACCATCGGGAGTGGTTTGAGAATAAGTATGCCAGCCATTATCAATAATGACAGTTAAATGAATTTCATAAGCACCGGTAGGTAGCTTTTTAGAACTAAAAGACCAGTGAACAGGATTTTGCACCTGTGCAAATAGCGAAAATGAAGAACAAATTATTGCTGCTAAAAAGAATATTTTTTTCATAATTGTTTTTTATTGACCCTTAAAATTATTTTATTATACTGTTAAAAAAATACAATTTATTACAAACCTACCCAAAAAGCGGATGAAGAAGCTTTTTTAAAGTACATAAAAGGATCACAATTGATTTTATTGCACTAATTATGGTTTTTTTCTCTTGTATCAACAGGTGACCTCAAGAGCACACCGTAAAACACAATGCATTACGAAAACCAGCCATTTATGAAAATCTATCTTATAATTTCTGTTTTATATAAAAACACAACCATTTTCACTGCTCATTTATTTTTATATATTCGGATATTTAAAGCACCCTCAGCGGAACTCATTGTTTAAAAAGTCATTTTTCCAGAACCGCAACTCCTTTGAAAAATTAAAACGATCATTCTAAATAAAAACCCGTCAGCTTTTGTATGACGGGTTTTTATTTAATTTACAGCCTCCATGTTTACACCTATACTTTCCCGTTATATTTCGGGTCATGATCCACCATCCATTCTATACCGAATTTATCTCTGAACATTCCAAAATAGG
>JBDSIB010000038.1:0-14128 GCA_039918155.1 Ferruginibacter sp. | reverse complement strand
AAAAAAGTAAAATGGCTTATTGGGATCTTTTAAGAAATTATCAAAATAGATCTTAGAGTTGTTTTCTATCGTGTCATATATTTTTCTTGCCTGTGCATTCTTTGTCTCTTTTTTTAATTCGCTGCATACAAGCCTGTCTGCTACCAATAATATTTGGTCTAAACCGTAAATGTTAGTTTTCGCTTTCACTAATTGTTTCATCAATTGAAACTCCGGATCGAGGGCAAAAAATGAAAAAGTATTTCCATATCTGGCAACATACTGCGCAAGTTTGTCTTCCGGCAACGTAGTAATTTTATCCTGGATAATCTTTGCTGAATATGGATCTATCTCAGTAAAGAAATTATCAAACTTTACTTTTGCTGTAATGGCTTTAAAAAATGCCGGAATTTCATTTGTAAAATGATCTTCGCCGATCAATACAAAATCAGATCGTTTAATTTGTTGTATCAAGGTATCCCAGCCGGCACCCGTAAACGATTTTTGTGCCGGTGATAGAAGGATGAAATTATTTTTTGCTATTTGGGTGATCAGGGTATCCTGACTATGGCTGTTAAAATAGAACAGTACTGAAAGTAACAGCAGGTAAAGTGGCTTAGATTGTTTCATAATTCGTTTTAGAAAGTTGTGCAAAGAAAGTTTTAAATGCTGAATATTTTATGATCTATCTTTTATTAAAGAAGTATTTTCCAGTACTAGTAATTTATGCCGCATTAAAAAAAGTATAATGCAAGCGACCAATGTATGAACCGTTATCAATAATGGTGTTCCTGCAATCCAGGGTGCAGACAGAAAACCATGCGTTAATATTCCGTTTAAAAATGTAAGAACGTACCCCAAGATAAACACTAATGGAAACGTTAGAAATGCTGCGATGGAAAGCCACCGCCGGTGCTTTGGCAACATACCAAAAGCCTTTACCAAGGGCGGCGCTATTATTATTAATATGATTGCGGAGCATAATAAAACCATTTGTATACGACTGAAATCATTGCCAAGTAAATGTCTTGTAACTACCATTTCATCACCCGCACCTTTCATAGCTTCGCTTATTCTGCCGAAAGGAATATTTGCAAAGATCAGTGAAAAGCCCAGTGATTTATTTTTCAAATGGTCGGAACAAATAAAATATCTTCCCAACCACATCATGGTGAACGAAAATACAGGTCCGGCAAGCGTTGCAAGCCAGCTAAGCGAATGTGCTTTTTCACATCCTTCACACAATTCCCACACATTAAAATCTCTTTTTCCCCAGCAACCACAAATAATTCTGCCAACTACAATGTGTGCTGTCTCATGTAATTCTAACATTATAATCGTTAGCAACAAAAAAGCCATGATATAGGAAGCCGAAATTCTGAGTTGCATTTTTTTATATTAATATTCTATAGTGAATACATCTTGATCTCAAACAAAACGTTTCGATAAATTCATAACACAATAAATAACTAATCTATCACTTTTATTCCCTCATGAAATTTAGTTTTTCCATCTTCGGCATCAGCATTGCCAAAATCATGTGGGTAGACAATGAAGCTGGCAGGGTTGGCATTTTTTACAATTGTTGTTTTATAAAAAACATGCGTGTTATCACTTCCATAGTTTTCTCCTAACACTTTAAAAGTAGTAACGTCTGCATTGTTTAGTTTTTTATCGTCCATGAAAACTGCCGTATTATCTTTTGAATAAACTACATCGTGGCCAACTGAGTCATTTTCCGGGTATACTTCAAACGAGGCGGTATTAACGCCCATCATTTTTTTCTCTTTAAAATAAACAGCATTTTTATCTTTTGAGTAAGCTGACTTCAACACTTCGAAGGAAGAGGGATCTGCATCTTTTAGAGTAAAGCAAAGGAAGAAAACTTTGTCTTTATCTTTTGAAAAAAATTGATCAATAATTTTAAAGGTTTCTTTATCACAAGGTACTTTAGCAATGTCATATTTGTTTATGCCATTAAAAACGTAGTAATAAATATGGTTATTGTCTTTTGCAAAATTGCGGTCTGTTATTTCAAAAGTTTTACCATCGCTGCCTTCAATGGGTTTGCAGTTTAGATATGCCTGCACATTATCTTTTGCAAAATTGCGGTCAATGCTTGTTATAGTTGCTACATCTTTTACGGCAAAAGCTTTCTCCTGGAACCACGCATGTTTATGATCTTTTCCATAACCATTTTGCAGGCTTACAAAGGTAGCAGGGTCTACATTTTTCAGTTCTGTGATCGTTTGCTTTTTGGTCATATAATAGTTCTGCCCTTCCCGGTATTCATCACAGTAATACACTTTATTCTTATCTTTTGCATAGTGTTCATCTACTGCTTCAAATGTGGGTACATCTGCATATTCAAATGCCCTTTCTTTGTAATAAGCAGCGGCTGAATCTTTCGCAAATTCGTTACTGAGCACTTTAAAACTTTTATCGGTAATTTCTTTGCCGTTATAAGTCACTTTCCCGTTTTCTTCCTGGTAACCGGAGCTACACCTTGATAATGGGATGACGCCAAAAATTACCAGGATCGTTTTAAACACCCAGCGGGCAAGCTTAAACAAAATGACGATGCTATTATCTTTCATACCTATATGCATTAATGATGATACAATTATTATGATGCGTTTTAAACTCCAGCATAGCATTACTATTCACCGGGGGTAATGTGATTGCTTTTAAATGTTGAAAAGAATCCAGCAACGCTAAATTTCCTTTATAACTGGTGTTATCCAGATCCAGATATTCGAGATTTGGTAAGACGGATAAAAACCCGATGGTTTTAATGCGGTAACTGGCATCAATAATGGATAATTCGTTTTCCTCAATAGACAACGTCTTTAATTTTTCCAGTTTTGATAGATCAGGAATTTGCCTAAATCCTTTTAGATAAAGTGCTTTTAAATTTATTAACCCGGAAATAACCGCTGCCCTTTCTACCTCCGACCCAACGCATAACGTCTCCAGGTTTACCAGGTTTTTCAAAGGAGATAAATCTGTCACAGCAGTATGATCGAGCCGCAGCTCCTGTAGTTCAACAAGTTCTTTGAGTGGCTCTATCGACTTTAATGCAAGTGAAGAACAGTGCAACACCTGCAGTTGTTTTAAATTTCGTAGTGGCTCCAGATCCAGTACCTGCCTGCTTATTGGCACAGCATTGTCTATTCCGCAACCATTTAAGATCAATACTTTCAGGTTCGGAAATTTCTTAAGCGGCGTTAGGTCTGCGGGACCGTTCACCATATAAATTTTATCGAGCTCGCCTAACGTTGATAAATCAATATGCTCATTTTTAACTACATGTTTGGTTCGTAGTGCCCTCGCATAAAAATAGGTGTACCCGAGGCTAAACTTATTCTTTTCAAATAACTCATGCAGGGAAGTGTTCATTTCAGAATAGCCGGCTTCGTTTTCTGACTGCATTCTATTAATATATTCTTCCTGAATTGTGTAGATATCCGAACCTTGCTTGCTAAAGTCTTGATTGATCAGCAAGATGGATTTCCATTCCTCACTCAGTGCATCCCACCACGCTTTATCAATAGGTGCTTCTGCCATTGCATTAGTACCACTTGCAGGATAGAGCCATTTAAACCCGGCTAATAAAAGAATAAGAACGATTATTTTAAGCGTCATTTTTATTTTTAGTTGAGTATTTTGATCAGTCAAAATTTGGCGTGGAGATGTAACCGATCTGCCAGCCGGCTTTTGTTTTGTACATTTCAAACTCGTACTGCATGGCATCTTTTCCGGGCCACGTCACTCCTATTAATGCAACCGAATTATTCGTCGAAATGGTTTTAAATTTTATGCGGTCGATCTTATTCAAAACCAATTCCGGTTCTTGTGTGATCAATACAAGATCCATCTCAAATCCTTCCGGAATATCTGACTGACTGGGATGGTCTCTCAGTTCAAGGGCTTTATCATCAAAAAAAACTTTCCAGTACTCCATATATTTTTGAGAAATGTACTGGCTGCTTTTTAGAAAATTCAGGTAGTTGCTGCAGGCTGATTTATTAACCATAAAATTGTCAGCACTGTCTTTTACCAGGAACGGAAAACTATTTGCTTTATGTAAATTAACCTTGTACCATTTCAGGAATTTAACGACGGCCTGCTGTGCCGGTGTTAGATCATTTTTTCCCACTATTATTTTTTCGGAATGCTGCGGCGCTGCATTAGAGATACAGGAACACAAAACCAGGCTGCAGGCAATGATTGATCTTACCAGGCGTAGTTGTAATGCATTTAAATTCATTGCTATCAATTTATTTTAGGAATACTTTGTTTTAATTATACTTTCCCAATTTGTCTATAAGGAAACTATTTTTATTATTTTAATTAGGCGAAGAGATAAAATCTATTTGCCAACCACTTTTGTTTTTAGTTAGTTCTATTATGTATTCTAAGCCAGGTTGCTTCGGCCAGCTAACACCTATACGGGCCATATTTTTACTGAGCGAATAAGTGTCAAATCTTGCCTCATTAACGTGATCCAGAATTAGTTCCGGCTGCCGGGTAACGAGTACAAAATCCAGGTCGAACCCTGCCGGTGTACCTGATTGAACCGGATTACTTTGTAAGCCAATTGCCTGGTCATCAAAGTAAGAACGCCAGTAAGCAATATACCTTGGCGAAAGACATTTACTGCTATTTAAAAGCTTCAGGTAATTATCAGAAGCGTTTGTATTCACCATAAAATTATCTGCACTGTCCTTGACGAGGATGGGAAATTTATTGGCTTTCTGCAAATTAGTTTTATACCATTTCAGAAAACGAATGATCATTTCTTTTGGCGAGGGCTGTATATTATTTTGAGAAGCAAAACTCCCGGAATATCCTGATACAGGAGTGGATTTGGTAACAGCAAACTGCAAAAGAAAAACACATAGTAAGAAAGTTGGGATGGACCTACTTTTCATTTTGATAATTTTAATTTTGCAATTCTTGTTTTGATATATTTTTTTGTTTCAGCCATGCTACCACGGCATTAAAATCAGGCGGCATTATAATACTTTTTTCTTTTGCTTCCTGCTGTATATTTTCTATGATACCGGCAAAGCTTAATCCGTTCGGGGCAGTGTATTTGTAATCAGCATGTGCTTCTACAAGCAGGTAATGCACCAGGCGCCAGGCATCCAGAAAATATGCAGATGTGCCGGCACGGTAGGCAGCATACATCAGCGGCGTATAATTTTTTTCTTTTAGTGCATTTACATTGGCGCCGTTTTGTAAAAGTAAAATGGCCATATCATTTTGCTTTTTATCCTGACCTATTAATTCAAATATCAGCGGGGCCGGGTTTATAAATCCACGAACATTTGGATCTGCGCCTGCATGCAATAACAGCAGCACGCCTTCAGCAGGCAAATATTTTACCCCTGCGGATAATGCAGGCGTTGGGTCAGCACCGTTAGCAAGGAGTATTTTAATGATGGCTATACTTGCTTCTTCATTAAAAGGAAAACTCAGGGGATTACTTCTCACCTTAACAGCAAATTGCAGGTAAGTCAATCCATCTTCATCTTCCCACAATTTTGGGCCTCTTTTATTGATATCCTGGCCCTTTATTAATTCTTTAAGCAAGGTTGTATCGCTATTTTCAATGGCTGCAGCAATCCCTCGTTGGGTTTTGTCGTGGTAAAACGTTTCTGCAAAGGTTTTCTCTCTTTTTAAACCCTCCATTTTTTTGTTAATAAATACGCCTGCAAAAATGGCAAGCGGAAGTAACGCAAAAAAACCTGACAAAATCATTGTGGCAGTAGACTGGCTATAACGGAGTGGAATAGCCGCCAACAGAATCACTATTAACCCTACAATGGACAATATTATGGTCCAGCCTTTCTCCTCATAACTTACATTTTTGCCATGATTGAGCACAAAATAAGCACCAATAAAAAAGAGTAGTCCTAGCGTATTTAACCCGATGAGCGTCCAAATTATTTTTATCATTTATCAAAATTACTATAGAAACCAATCGGTAAAAGATCGTTGTATTAAGCGATGGGTTTTAGCAGTCAGGTGGGGTTAGCAGCGTTCTAAACGGCTATCGCAATGAGTGATTGCGGCGCTTATTTGCGGATCGCATCTTTAAAATAATCATACTTATTTACCTTGCCGGTTCTGCAATCCACTATCAGTAAAAGGCTGCAGTCGTCACCGCTTATTTCTTTATTATCATTTGCAAAAATGAATAAGCTATTACCAGTAAGTGTGTAGTCTATCCATTTATTTACGCCGGTATTTAACTGCCATAAGTTTTTACCTTCTTTAGAAATACGACTGATGATTACTTCTCCCTCCTGGCCAATAGCTTTTTTATAGACAAGCAGGTAACTGTCGGGGTCTTTTAAATAAACAGCTTTGGCCGTTTGCTTATCTGTTAAAAATCCACCGTTTAAATAAAAACTGCCCGCAGTTGAAGTCTGTAATGTGGGCGTGTTAATCTCGAAACCTCTATAAGGCACAGAATCGTAAACAGCATTGTAAAATTGTCTTCTTCCATCCTGCCCGGATGCAGGCATAAGCGATATTTTTTTATAGAGCATTTCTATTTCGTCAGCGGTATAAAGGCCCAGCCACTGGTGATCAGCCGTATCCTGGTTTACTTTTAGCTGATTAAAATCGAGGTGGGGTTTTAGAAGTTCTTTTAGCCGGTCTTGTAACTGACTCGCCGTTCTTTCTGCAATGCTTTTATTAACTAACCTTTGAGGCTGTACGTACGGCGTAGCAAGAAGTGTGTTTGAATGTATACTCCATTGTGCTCCGTCATTTGTTTTAAATATAATTTCACTATCTGCATCATTAAAATTATAATACTGACTTTCTTTAGGCATCATTCCTTTTAATGAAGGGTTTTTTGCTTCTATCATTTTTATATCCCCTACTTTCTCCAAACTGAATGCATCAAAAACCATTAGTTCATTTAAAAATACCCAGGCATGACGGCCTTCAGCCCCGAGTATTTTTTCAGGAAAATTTTTAATGTCAGAAGCAACTTCTTTGTTCGATATCTTAACTCCGGTAATGGCATCATTACACTGAATATAATAATAGTTGGTAACAATTTTATGGGTAGATCCAGCCCGATTTGAGTAGCTGTTAACCTTTGTATATTTAACAAGACTAAATAAAACGCTGCTGCTATCGTTCTTAAAATATAAGATGGGAGGCAAAGCCGAATGTTCATCAAACTTCGATAAACAACTGCGTATTCCTATACTAAATGCCGCTACTGCAAGCACGATTATGATGACAGTGGAGGTACAACCTTTTGCAACGGGAGACATAATGATAAAATTTAAAGCAGTTTTTTTATTCCGAATTGGGTACGTCTTCTACGTTATAATAAATTTTTAATCCTCTTTCTGTAGCCACTCTCACATCTTCATCAGCACCCTTTGAAGTTCCCTTTATACGAAGAACTGCGTCACATTTTTCAAGAAGCCCGTGAGCAACCGGGTATTGAATTTCTTCCCATGCTTCATCACCGGGTTTAGTAGAGCCTGCAAGATGAATGAGCGGCAAAGCAACCCATTCGCCAATTATAGGGATATGCCCTTTTCTAAATAATGGCAGTGCAACAGATTCAAGGTTGCCTAAATTCTGTTGCATTAAGGCAGGATCATCATTGGTGCCACTTCTATAAGGTCCTGCAATTAAAATTAACATAGTTAGAAATTTTAGTTTTTACAATATTTTTTTGCTGACGGTGTAATTTTTTTCTTTGCAAAAACGATCTATATATTTCTGCTGTTCCCGAATGTTTCTTAAAAAGATCGGCTAAAATTTCTTTAATTGCTGATGCTATTTATACGCATCCATCCATCAAAAGTCATTTCAAATTTAATTTCTTTCGCTCCGTGTGTACCCACTTCTCTCCATCCTGCTTTTCTGTAAAACTGTTCAGCTCTTGTATTAAAAGCTGTGCCTAACCACACTTTATCTTTTGTTTGTGTAAAATACCAGTCTAACATGGCTTTGTGAAGTTGTTGCCCAATTCCTTTCCCTTCAAATTGTGGGTCTAAAAACAATGCCCAAATATTATTTTCTTTTAAGTCTGCAATTGCAAAACCTACAATCTGATCATTTATTTCACAAACCCATCCCTTTCCTCTCACAGTCATAAATTCTTCGCAATCTTGGTCTGAAACAAGATCAGGATTGGACAAAGTATTTTCTGTTACAGAATTTCTTACTACCTGAATTTGTTTAATGTCAGCTATTTTAGCTTCTCTTATGCTCATTGTGTAAAAAATTTAAATTTTGGTTTACTATCTGCGTCAAAGCAGCGTAATGATATTCATTTGTTTTAATTTCTATTTTACATATCATGAAAGCCGGAAGCAAGTTCTGATTTTTTTGAAAGCGGTACCAGGATATAATTGTTTGGCAAAAACCAGCCGACCTGTTGCATCAGGTAATCGAGTTTGCTAGTCACAGGATAATCTTCGGGATGAATATTAAAAACTAATTTCCTGGAAACGGCTCCTTCTGCGACCGATGTGATCATCATCATTTTTGGTGTTTTAATTCCCTTGCTTTGCAGAAATATTTTAATTGCATGCCGTGTTGCATTAGGTAGATAGTCTTCGGAAGGTTGAGCGATCATTACTTTTTCTGCCTTTTGTGTAGTGCCCACATTTTTTTCAAATACAATATTAGCTGTTGCTGCTTCTTCAGTTGCAGACCAGAATTTTTTATTCAAATGATAGTTCACAATGCCTCCATAAGTGAAAACCCAGTCAGCAGATCCATCCTGTGCCGGATTGAATACGACACCCCAGCCATTGTTTAACAGGAAATCTTCTGTCATATTTTTAATACAAAAAGATTCAAAAGGCTCGTTGACTTCCGGTGTTCTTAAAATAAAATAAGGGAAGCCATCGGGCCCGGTTAATAATTGTGGTGAACTACACTGAAAACTTGCTGTAGCGACATTTTCATAAAAAGTACTGTACCATGCATCGTCTCTTTTAGTCCTCGGCAGTTTTAATAATTCAGCAACTAAACCCGTTTTATTAATATCACATTCCTGCCTCGAGGGCATGATGGGTACAGGTTGCTGTACACTGGTATTTTTATTTTTTAAAAAATCAAAGAGTCCCATTTGGCACTAATTATTTGTTATCAATATTTCTTTCAATCTTACAATAGCCGCCTTCCATGTTGGCCATTCCCGCTTGTTAAATTGCAAGCGGTCGAGTACGCTGTTTTCTCTTAACTCCGGCAAGCCCGACCACGCCCATATACTCAAAATTGTCTGTGCCTTTTCAAATAAATATTCATCGTTTCCCTGCAGGCATTTTATTAAAAAATACCGTGCTCCTAAATGATGCTTAAAATCACCAGGCTGCTCAAAGAAGGATGTTAGGCAGGATGCATTCTGTTGAAGAAGTATCTCAAATACTTTTTCAAAATCTCTTTCATTGCAGTTCATGTACCACAAGGAAGTTGCAAATACCAATTGCCTTGCCGGTGATGAGCCCGGGATCCTGTTTACCAGTACGCTTATCTGATCCCGATATTTTTGAAATGCCAGGTTTTCAATTGCAATTTGTAAAGCAATTGTTTCATCTTCAGAGGTAATATTTGATAAAGCTTTTTCTACCAATTCTTTTGTCCATTCCTTCTCTTCTTCCGGGGTGGCAGTATAAACATCCCAAAAACCATCTTTACCGATGTATTGTTTTTGGCCACCATTCATCATGTAGAGTTCTTTGTTAGTAAATGGCTGCATAACAGTTATTTTAAAAATGATTAAATTTAAATTTTTACTTCGGGTAGTTTAAACTGGGCAACTTTATTTACAAGGTATTTTCTGTTAGCTTTTAATGCTACCAAAAAATTATTAATGTCTGCACCATAACTGCGGGTACTTAAACCAAACAACTGAACGCCCGCTTTTCCTGTTTTATCAGTTAATGCCCTATACCTATATACATTACGCTCTACAATATTCATGTTGCCATTGGCATCATTTGCAGACAGTAAAAAGTCGATCATGTATTCGCCCGTTTTTGTATTATTGATTACATCGTAATTCACAAACGGATTTGCTGCTTTCATTTTTTTTAACTCATTGATCTTTGCACTTACAACATCTTTTATGGATGCCCCGGTAACTACATCCGTTAGTACCATCATTTTAAACCGATCGGGGTTATCTCCCTTTACAAGATATTCCTGCTTATAAAAATTTGAGGCCGGGTGTGAGCTCCAGCTCAGGCTATAGGCTTTACCATCAAATAATATTGGGCCAGGTACATGCACATAATCTGCAGGTGGCACCTGTGCCTGGGCATTTATTGTAGCAGACATAAAAAATGTAATTAGAATAAATAGAATGGTTTGTTTATTTTTCATTTGAATGTTGTTTATTTTTTGTATTCTTTAAGAGAAAAATTTTTTTTTAATTTGCAGAGGTTGATCTGTCTATTAATGCATTCATCAGGTTTAGCATAGCATACATCAGTTTGCCTGCCATGGCATCATTGAAGAGTATTTGCTGACTGGCCTCTCCAAAGTGCAAGCCCTTTGATGTTAGAAAGTTTATCCTTGCCATATTATTTATGGGAGGCTCCGGCCTAACATTTTTCCACGGGCCAATTTGTGCTACCACATTTTTTGAATGCTCAAATATGCCATCTATCAATGTATCAAGTGAATTATCCGGATGTTCCCAGATAATGGATTTACCGGAATAATTATAATACCTGGCTGAATGATCTGCATATGCTGCAAGCGTATCGTTGCCTTGTGGCATATTAATTTCAAGTACTACACCGAATATCTTTGTATCAGCACTTTCAGACTCCAGCAGCTCATTCAGAAAATGGTACCCCTGCAGGTATTGCCTTGATTCAAGCCCCTGCATATTAACAATCTGGTTAAGCAAATCAACTGCAATGTCCTTATCATAGTTGTCAATATTTTTCTTTACGTCTTTAAATAAATTCCAGGGCAGCTCCTTAGAATCTATAGAACCCCAATATGATAATGGCAGATCTCCGAAGAGTATGTCGTAAGATGAAAAAGTATCCTTATTTTTTTTTCTGAGATCAGGCATTTTTTTTATTTAGAAATTTTTTAATTACAATTAAACCTGGAAAGGAAGTGCATATTCTTTAACAACTGGCCTGGAACTGCGGGTCTTTACTTCCACTCTTACTTTAAGCGGCGAACCTTGCAACAGGTAATTTTTTATGTACTGGTCTTCGTATGCCATCCAGCTTTTATCTTCCAGCAGGTATTCGGTTATGTTCGCCTTTTCTGCCAGGTAAGCCCAGCGTGCCGTAATCAACGGCTCATAGTTTATAATGTTGCCCATAAAGCATACCTGTATGCCTGGCTGAGCTGAATTGCCCAATTCCGTGCACCCAATTACACTTATGTTAAGGGAAGAACCATCTTCCAGGTCCGGCACTGACCATTCTTCAATAATTGTTTTAATGTTTGACATGATAATATTTTGTGATCAATGAATTGGTTTGTTTACCAGTTTACGTTTTTACAGAACTTCATAAATAGTACAAGTAATATTGCTGCTTCCCTGACCTTGATCAAAGTGCAAACCAAAATATTAAGCTTTACTATTTTAGATTCCCTGTTAATTCATCATAAAAGTAAACCATTATTAAAGCCGTTTTTTGGGAAAGAAGGCAATGGAGGCTTTAAAGTATTTTGCGGAGTACTTTCCTTATTTTACGGGGATTAATTTAAAAAAATTGTTGATCTTAAAGTTGAACATAAAGGTTAATCCAGCTATTAGAACCATAAATGTATTCCAAGGAAAATTTACCGGGCAACTTTAAAACGGATTGAAACAGGTCGGGAAACGAACGGATATACTTTAACTATTTATAAAGTCTTTGTGCTCATTTTATCATCCTTAATACAGGTAACAAAATCCGGGAACAAAGTATGAAAGGCAAAGATTTATAAGATTGGGCATCCCTTGTTATTTCTGAGCTTATGATCGCTTATACCTCGGAAGGAAGTAAATAGCCATTATAGCCGGTTTAAAACTGCGTGTCAGGGCGGGCACGGAACATTCTTCGATAATCGTTTTAATGTTTGACATGATAATTTTTTGTAGTCAATGAATTGATTTCATTTACCCGGCGCTCTTCTTCTGAGCTCAATAATAGTAGAAGTAATATTGCTGCTTCCCTGACCTGGATCAAAGTGCAAACCAAAATATTATGCTTTACTATTTTGCCATCGCTGTTAATTCATCATAAAAGTAAGCCATCATTAATCCGGTTTTTTGATAAAGAAGGTAACGGCGGCTTTGAAGTATTTTGCGGAGCAATCTGCTTACTTTACGGTGTATGCAACCCTAAATAAGTCTGTTAATTTTGAAGGTTAACATAAACAGCAATGCTGCTATTAAAACTATAAAGTGTATTCCGAAAATAATGTATTGGGCAATTTTAAACGGGCTGGAAACAGGGTGGCAAATAATCGTGTACACACTAAGGATAGCCGCCAACAACTCAAAGCTTAGTACAGCTATTTCCCTGCCTTCAATGATATGTTGCTGAATAGTAAGTTGATTTATTACCCAGTAACCAATAAGAAGAATAGCTGCTATTGCATTTACAAAAGAGAAGAGGTAAGAAAGCTTATGGGTAAAATACCCTATTACCCAAACTGCAGTATGTACGGTAATTATTGCAATTATAATTGCTATGACGAGTTGATCTGATTTTACCATGCTGTTATTGCTTTTCAAAATGAATGTCTTCTAATGGTATTAAATAATTATGAATGCAGCCCAGGGTACCGTCATCATTGATGGTAAGATCAATACCTTTAAAACTTACCTGTGCCAGTGAAGGATTTAGGGTTAGGACAAAATTATTATTGTGATTTTTCTCCTCTTTGATACAGGTAACAAAATCCGGGAACAGAGGATGATATACAAATATGGAATCGCAATCCGGAATGTCCATATTCAATATTCCTTTTTCATCTGTGTATTCATCTTTTCTTACGCCGCCGGTAAAAAAACTGCATCTTATTTCATTTAGAAAAATTGCATCGGCATCTTCAAATTTTATGCTGTAACCCGTGCCCGACTTTGATTGGGCTTTCACATTGAAATCTTTTCCGGCAGGTTTATCGCTTTTAAGTTTTATCGTTTTTCCTTCTACTATAAAAGTTCCTGTGGCTGTTCGATCAGATGCACCATAACTACAAAAAAAATCAAACTTCCCTTCTTTTGTAAATTTAAAACCGGCTACCATCTCCTGCCGGTTAAAGACATATTCGCCTTCTATGTGTGTTTGTGCCATTGTTCTTATACTTAAAAATTGTATCAAAAAAAGAATAATAATAATTCTCATAATAGAAAATATAACGTTGTGATAAACTTATTCCCACCAGTGTTTGCTTTCTGCTTCCCGGGCCTCTTGTGTTCCTTTTATCCAGGGATTATCACTCCAGGCCAGGCGGTAATTTTTCCAACCATACAAGTCGTACTTTTTATTTACTGCAAATTCACCATCCCCGCTATCCAGTGCTTTGCTTTGCGGAATGCGATAGTCGCCCCAATTGCACTTTTTATTTTTTCCTGTAGTATAGCTTGTCCATGTAGCTTCGCATTGATTATTAAAAAACCCATCCGCACCCAACTCAATATCATCGTACCACACTAAATTTCTTTCATCTAAAAAAAATTTTGATGTGAGCTTTCCTTTAAAAGAACCTGTTGCTTTTTGCAGGCTGTCTTCATAAAAAATAATATCGCATTCTACAAAACCCTGTTTGTACTTTTCATCAATTTGTTTTTTATATATCCCGGCTTTTACTACGTTGATTGTACCACTAAAACTGGAAATATTTTCTTTTACTTTTGTTTTACCTGTAACAATGTATTGGTAAGGGTTTGCCTTACTTTTTTTTACAGAAATAAAATGAATATAAAAGCGCTGGTAATTATCGCCGATAAAGCCAAGCGGCTCCGGTAGCGTAACTGAAACGCTGTCATTTTCCGGCTGATTTCCATCATTGAACCACAGTTTGCTTAGATCTGCTTTTTTGATAGCAGTATAATAATCTGTTGAAACTATCTTTTGAGAATAGCCTATTTGCCCCAGCATTAAAGAAGAAAAGAAAAAAAACACAGCTATTT
>JBDSIB010000037.1:0-11564 GCA_039918155.1 Ferruginibacter sp. | reverse complement strand
TGGCGCATCCAAAGTGATGTGTATCGAATCAGTATCAAAATCCTGGTTGCAGCCAATACCTCTTGCTGCTATTACATTGGCGAGTTTTGGAGATATTTCAAAATCAGAACCATCGGCAGCAATGCTGGTGCATTTTATTTGCTTATTTATTTTAATAGAAGTTAGCGTTCCATCGCAGGGAGCATCAGTAGTTTTTAAATGTGGTAAAACCGGATCGGTTATAACAGCAGTACTGCCATAGTCAAAAGTAAGCTTATACGGATTAGAATATAATAAATCATTACATACCATCAGAATATAATTATGCCCTTCATACAAATCCCGCCAGAATGAGATTGGACCCCCTTCCTGTATGGGGTCATTGGTAATGCATGGGACAAAAGGTGATGTAGTTCCTTGGCCAGACATGCCTGTGTTGCCGGGTATTTTAGAAAAATTACCTGCTACAATGACTTCCTGGTGCTGAAATATTTCATTCACTGGTATGTTAGTTACGTCATATAACATCCAGTTATAATTTTCACTGCTACCACAGTTAAGCATAAATAAAAAGTAACCCGATTTATAACAAGTGAATTTATAAAAGAAAGCATTATTTGCAAATGTGTTCATATGTGGTACACATACATCCTTAAAATAAATTTGCCTGGCGCCACAGGAAGGCCTTTTAATTTGTGTGGTAGTACCATATCCGCAAATGGGATACGCATGCAATGGTGACTGCCCTATTTGGTCGCATTGAGAGTAGCCTGAATGCATTGCCAATAAGAAGATACATATTAGTACTAAGATTTTCATAAAATAAATATAATAAATAAAAAGTGTCTGTTTACTTCACTTTCCCTTTTATCTCCTGCAGTTTTAATAACGCTTCTACTGGTGTCAGCCGGTTAATATCTACAGCTTCTAGCAGCGTTCTTATTTCTTCAAAAGTGATGGAGTGTGCATCAAAAATGCTGAGTTGCATTTTAGGATTGGCCAGGTTTTTTACAGATTGCTGCAAATCATTTTGCTTGCCTTCATCACGGCTGTTTTCCAATTGTAATAAAATTTCATTTGCTCTGTCAATCAATGATGGCGGCATACCTGCCATACGAGCTACATGAATACCAAAGCTGTGCACACTGCCGCCAGCAGCAAGTTTCCGTAAAAAAATAACTTTGTTGCCAACTTCTTTATTGGTGATATGATAATTTTTTATGCGGCTGAATTTATTCTCCAGTTCATTTAGTTCATGATAGTGTGTAGCAAATAATGTTTTAGGTGCATGCACAGATTGATGAATATATTCTGCAATGCTCCAGGCAATAGAAATACCATCGTAAGTAGAAGTTCCACGCCCAATCTCATCCAGCAGGATCAAACTCCGAGGCGTAAGATTATTAATGATGCTGGCGGTTTCATTCATTTCCACCATAAAAGTACTTTCGCCACCACTCAAGTTATCAGAAGCACCAACTCTGGTAAATATTTTATCTGTCAGCGGAATTTTTGCAAAAGATGCAGGTACAAAACTGCCCATGTGTGCCAACAAAGTGATGAGTGCTGTTTGTCGAAGTATTGCACTTTTACCACTCATGTTTGGCCCGGTTAAAATGATCAGTTGCTGTGTACTGCTGTTTAAAACAATATCATTGCTGATGTAACTTTCACCTGCCGGTAAATTTCGCTCTATCACCGGGTGGCGGCTTTCTTTTAACTCCAGTTCATCGGCATCGTGCAGTTGTGGTTTTTTATAATTAAACAGCAGAGCATTGTTTGCAAAACAACAAAGACAATCGAGTACTGCCATCACATGACCATTCACCTGCATTGGTGCAATATAATCCTGCAGTTCATTTAACAGATCCTGGAAAAGTTGTTGTTCTATCTGTAAAATTTTATCTTCTGCACCAACAATTTTTTCTTCATATACTTTTAATTCCGGCGTGATATAACGCTCAGCATTGGCAAGGGTTTGCTTACGTATCCAGTTTTCTGGCACTTTGCTTTTGTGTAAGTTGGTCACTTCTAAATAATAGCCAAATACATTATTGAAACTTATTTTTAACGAAGAGATGCCGGTATTGATCGCTTCTTTTTGCTGCAAATGTAAAAGATAATTTTTTCCACCGCTGGCTATTTCTCTTAACTCATCTAATTCTGTATTAATGCCAGTGGCGATCAAGCTGCCTTTACTTACTGCTATTGGCGGATTTTCATTGATCTCTTTTAATATTTTTTCTAGGATATAACGACAAGGGTTAAGCGAATCCCCAAGGCGTTTTAAATATTCATTTGTTGATGCTGTACAGATAAGTTTTAATGCTTCGGTTTGTTGCAGGCCTTTCGCCACCTGCAATACTTCACGTGGATTTATTTTTTTAAAGGAACTTTTGCTGCAAGTCTTTCTACATCACCTGCCTGTTTTATATGCTGCGTAATTTTATTTCTTGTATCCGTTTCTTTTATAAAATATTCAACAGCATTTAGTCTTTCGTTTATGCGGCTAATATCATTCAGCGGCATCAGCATCCAGCGCTTCATCAACCTTGCGCCCATGGGTGAGACGGTATTGTTGATCGTTTTAAAAAGACTACTGTTTTCGCCGATCAATTCTAAATTCCTTATCGTAAAACGATCCATCCACAAATGATCATCTTTATTAATGCGCTGCAGCGATGTAATGTGTTGCAGGTTGGGATGTTCCGTATCTTTTAGATAATGCAAAATGGCACCGGCAGCAATGATGGCATCTGTTAAGCCCTCTGCTCCAAAACCTTTCAGGCTATGTGTGCCAAAATGCTTGAGTAATATTTCTGTTGCATAAGTTTCAGAAAATATCCATTCATCTAAACCGTAAGTAAAAAATGAATTGCCAAAATATTCTTTAAAAAATTTTTGTCTATTTCGCTGAAAAATTACCTCTGCCGGTTGTAGGCTCTGTAATAATTTATCGGTGTATTCCTTATCGCCTTCGGCAATAAAAAATTCGCCGGTAGAAATATCTAAAAAAGCAATGCCGATCTTATCCTCTGTGATGTGTAAAGCTGCTAAAAAATTATTGCTGTTATGTTCCAGTAATTTGTCGCTGGTTGCTACGCCAGGCGTTACCAGTTCTGTCACACCACGCTTTACAATTCCCTTTGCAGCTTTAGGGTCTTCCAACTGATCACATATTGCCACCCGATAACCCGCCTTAACTAATTTGTGCAAATAAGTATCCAATGCATGGTAAGGAAAACCCGCCAACTCTGATGCTGCAGGATTGCCATTGTTTCTTTTGGTAAGCGTAATTCCTAATACCTGTGAGGTTATAATGGCATCCTGCCCGAAAGTTTCATAGAAATCACCGACACGAAAAAGCAAAATCGCATCAGGGTATTTAGCCTTGATGGCATTGTGCTGTTGCATTAAAGGAGTTTCGCCTGCCGCTTTTGCCATAGTGTATAGCATCAAAAAGATGGATAGCAAAAATAAGGGATTGGGCTGTATATTTTTACAGGATATTTATAGGAGACGAATGCTTTATTCCGCCCGTTTTTAATTTAATAAACTCATGCAAGCTTCACTCAAAAATATTCTAACTTTAGGCTATTAAAATTTCTATTTTGAAAAAACTAATCTTTCTTCCATTATTGCTTTTATGCTTTTTATCGAATGCCCAAAAAACAGATGTAAAACTTCAAAAAAAAATTACAGAGCTCATACAGGGCTTTCATGGAGACATTGGTATTTATGTAAATGATCTGAAACATAATAAGATCGTATCTATAAATGCTGATAGCATTTTCCCAACAGCAAGTATTGTAAAAGTTCCGATACTAATTGGTATTATGACTAAGATTGAAAAAGGGGAACTGAATTATCATCAACATTTAACTTATACCGACTCTTTGTACTACGATGAAGGTGATGATATTCTGGCACGATTTAAAGACAGTTCATCAATTGAATTAAGTAAAGTGATGATGCTGATGCTAACGATAAGTGATAACACTGCAAGCCTTTGGCTGCAGGGCCTGGCAGGAGGGGGTGCAACAATAAATGCAATACTTGATAGCCTGGGATATACTTCCACAAGAGTTAATAGCCGAACAAAGGGAAGAGAAACAAACCGTTCCCAGTTTGGCTGGGGGCAATCAACGCCTTATGAAATGGCTTCTATAATGAAAAAAATTGTAGAAGGAAAGATGATCAATAAAGCCGCTAGTGATAAAATGCTGAAATTATTGAGCCGGCAGTATTGGGACGAAGAAGCACTGAGTGAAATTCCGGCAGGTGTTTTTACGGCAGATAAAAATGGCGCTGTGGATGAAAGCCGGAACGAAATATTGTATGTAAACATTAAAAAAAATCCTTACATACTTTCCATATTTACAAAAAACAATGCTGATAAAAGCTGGAATAGCAGTAATGAAGCATGGGTACTTACCCGAAAAATATCTGCATTGCTATGGGAGCATTTTGGAAAGTAATTATACAATATGAGTAATTTATCTTCATAGAAAATTTCGATAACTCTATCAATATTATAAATAAAATTTAACGTAGGGGTTGTTGTATGTTTGTTTAGTTTTAAACAAGTAAAATTTTTATTATGGAACAACATAGAAATTCAGATTCACCTGATGGGTCAGTTTTATCTGAGATAAACAATGAAACCAGTGCCAATAAATGTCCATTTTCCGGAGGTGCGTTACAGAAAAGTGCCGGCGGCGGTACCCGTAACAGGGACTGGTGGCCAAACCAGCTAAAGCTGAATGTGCTGCGTCAATATTCTTCTTTGTCTAACCCGATGGATAATTCTTTTAATTACGCTGAAGAATTTAAAAGCCTGGATCTTGATGCTGTGAAGAAAGATATTAATGAACTGATGACTACTTCACAGGATTGGTGGCCGGCAGATTATGGTCATTATGGCCCTTTTTTTATACGCATGGCCTGGCATAGTGCAGGTACATACCGTATTTCTGATGGCCGTGGCGGAGCTGGTTTTGGTACACAGCGTTTTGCTCCATTAAACAGTTGGCCGGATAATGCCAATCTTGATAAAGCCCGTTTACTACTTTGGCCAATAAAACAGAAATACGGAAAGAAAATTTCCTGGGCCGATCTGTTGATACTTACCGGTAACTGTGCTTTGGAATCGATGGGTTTTAAAACTTTTGGATTTGCAGGCGGCAGAGAAGATGTATGGGAACCTGCTGAAGATGTATATTGGGGATCTGAAACAGAATGGTTGGGGGATAAACGCTATACAAAAAGCAGGGAACTTGAAAATCCTTTAGCAGCAGTGCAAATGGGATTGATCTATGTAAATCCTGAAGGGCCTAACGGTCATCCAGATCCAGTGGCATCGGCAAAAGATATAAGAGAAACGTTTGGCCGTATGGCAATGAATGATGAAGAAACGGTAGCGCTTATTGCAGGCGGACATACTTTTGGAAAAACACATGGCGCTGCTGACCCCGGAAAGCATGTTGGATTAGAACCTGCTGCGGCCGGCATTGAAGAACAAAGTTCGGGATGGAAAAATAGTTTTGGAACCGGTAGTGGCGGAGACACTATTACAAGTGGCCTGGAAGGAGCATGGACAAAAACTCCAACGCAGTGGGATAATAATTTCTTTGAAACCCTTTTTGGGTATGAATGGGAACTTACAAAAGGCCCCGGCGGTGCAAATCAATGGAAGCCTAAAAATAATGCTGGTGCCGGCACTGTGCCTGATGCGCATGATGCTTCTAAAAAACAAGATCCGTTTATGCTTACAACAGATATGGCTTTAAGACTTGATCCGATATATGAGCCGATCTCCAGGCATTTTTATGAAAACCCTGATAAATTTGCAGATGCTTTTGCAAGATCATGGTTTAAATTGACGCATCGTGATATGGGACCAAAATCAAGATATCTTGGTCACGAAATTCCGAAAGAAGACCTTGTATGGCAGGATCCAATACCTGCAGCGGATTATGAAACAATCACTAACGATGACGTAGAAGCGCTGAAAAATAAAATACTCGATGCAGGGTTTCCTCTTTCTCAATTAATAGAAACTGCCTGGGCTTCCGCATCAACTTATCGTGGATCTGATAAGAGAGGAGGTGCTAACGGTGCCCGTATTCGTCTTGCTCCGCAAAAAAATTGGGAAGTAAACAAACCTGCACAGTTGTCAAAGGTGCTGGATATGCTGCAAAAAATTCAGCAGGATTTTAATGCAGCACAAACAGGGAATAAAAAAGTTTCTTTAGCTGATCTTATTGTATTGGCAGGTTGCGCTGCTGTAGAGCAAGCTGCAAAGAATGCCGGGCAAACTATTAAAGTTCCTTTTACCGCAGGCCGTGCAGATGCATCACAGGAACAAACTGATGTAGAATCATTTGATGTATTGGAACCTGGCGCAGATGGTTTCAGAAACTATGCAAAGAAGGTGCATTTGGCTTCGCCGGAAGAAATGCTGATTGATAAGGCACAACTACTTACTTTAACTGCACCAGAGTTGACAGTTTTATTTGGAGGGATGAGGTCTTTGAATATTAATTATAATGAAAGTAAGAACGGTGTTTTTACAGAGAATGCGGGCATTTTGAGCAACGATTATTTTGTAAACCTGTTAGATATGGGTACTACATGGCGTTCAACTTCAGATGCACAGGATCTATTTGAAGGCCGTGATCGCAAAACCGGAAAAGTAAAATGGACAGGCACACGGGTTGACCTGATATTTGGTTCTAACTCTGAACTGAGAGCTTTGGCAGAAGTGTATGCATGTGAAGATGGGAAGCAGAAATTTGTAGCAGATTTTGTAGCTGCATGGGATAAGGTGATGAACCTGGATCGCTTTGATTTGGCATAACAATTATGGACTTGATAATAAAAGCCGGCTTAAATAAAGCCGGCTTTTTACTGAGTTTTTTATTTTCTGTTAAATAAGCTGTTACTATAAAATACCTGTAAATTAACCTGTATTATCCTTAGTTTTCCTGCTTGGTCAATACTTCTTTTTTCAGCTTTTCCCAAAATCCGTCAAAGGTTTGATGATCTTCTTCCCGCCATTTTTTACTGAAAGCTTTTATTTTTTCATTGCGGTCGTCTTTGGTAAGATCAAAAAAGTTTTTAATGGTTTCTTTATCATTGTCAAAAGCCATCTGATTGTACACTTCTTTTAGCAACAGTTCTTTCCGGATATTGCTATTGGCTAATTCTATTTCCATGTCTTCTCTCAGCAATACTTTTTCATCGTAACTGCCGGATGGTAACATTGTTTTTGCAATCACCGGCATCAGCTCTATCAGCATTAGAATAAATACGATCAGGTAATAACGGTATTGCAAAGCACTATTGCTTTTTAATAAATTGCTCAATGCTTCTATCCTTGTGAGAAAACCATTATTGAGATAATTGGTGAAATCACTTTCTGCTGTTTTTATTTTATCATCTATTTCTTTTAGCGATTTATCTGTTTCTGCAATTTTTACATTGTTATCTTTTAATTGTGACTGATAATCGCCATCCAATTTTTGATATTCATTTCTTTTGGCAATAGCAATATCTTTTATTCCTACTTTACCGGTGCCGCCACTACCATCTGTTTCTGATAAGAAATTATCACGTGCTTTGGTAACATCATTATACTTGCTTTCATTCTCCTTTTGCAAAATAGTTTTCCGCAGTACCAATTCATCTTTTTGTGTTTTATATAAAGTCTCCAACTCCTGCCGCTTTACCATTTTCTTTTTTTCATTATCAAGAGATGTCTGCAGTTTTATCTCTTTATCAAACATGTATAATACGGCTGGCTGGGCCATAAAAGTACCGATGGTAAGAGCAAGGAGTCCTCGGAAAAGGAGTGGTGTAAATTTGCGTTTATTGTACTTCGTTATGCCTTTAATTAAAGCCCGGTCTATGGTAAGAATAATAAATCCCATAAAAATACCGAGAGCAATGGCAACAATTATTGAATCTACAATGGTGCTAAAAAAATACGTCCAGGTAAAAGTGGCAAAAAGCCAGGTAGCCATTACAGACATGCCGATGATGCGGTAGCGGTTACGGTCTATAACAGAGTCAACCAATATTTCTTTTTCTGCTGTTGATAGCCACCATAAAAATTCGGTAAACTGCGAAGGACTATAACTCTCCCTTTGGGAAAGTGCAATATTCTTTTCCATTAATGATAATTAAAAATGATAAAATATGAGTCCGTAGTTGAATTGAAGAAGCACAAAATAATAATTCTGTTTTATATTAACGAGGCATGGCATTTGTTATTTGTAAGCAAAGAAGACATTAACAGTTTCTTATAACATGAATTTAAACGGTTTGTATCTAAATGAGTCTTATGCATATCTTTACTGGCCTTTTAAGTGGATTTTAAATTGTTTGTCTAAATAAATTACATATGATGAAGAAAATATACAGTGCATTATTTTTACTATTTGCAACAACTTTATTTGTGCAGGCACAGGTGCCTGCGGGTATGGGGAAAAGCGACCCCGAAGCAAAAAAATTACTGGACGGAATCAGTACAAAGTTCAAAAAATACTCAACTATACAGGCCAAATTTTCTTTAAAAGTGGAGAATTCAGCAGGTAAGAGTTTAGGTACAAAAAGCGGTACTGTTTATATGAAGGGTTCTAAATACCGTATCAGCGTTACAGGCCAGGAAATTTATTCTGATGGAAGCAACGTATGGACATTTGACAAAGCAAGTAATGAAGTAACTATAAGTAAAATTGACCCAGGGGCAAATTCAATTACACCGCAAAAGCTTTTTACTAATTTTTATGATAAAGACTTTTTATACAAATTGAACGGTCCAACGAAAGTAAACGGCAAAACATTAAAGGAAATTGAATTGACTCCGGTAGATAAAACAAAAGCATTTTTTAAAGTATTGGTTTATGTAGATAATTCTTCTATCAATACTACGAAGGTTTTTGAAAAGACTGGTAACCGTTATACCTACAGCACGAATAGCTTGCAACCAAACGCTGCTATTCCTGATGCAACATTTGTATTTGATGCTAAGAAATATCCCGGTGTAGAAGTTGTTGATCTACGATAATTTATTAAAAATATAATTTGAAATCCCTGGAAGTTTTTCCGGGGATTTTTTGTTTAAATAATTAATTGACTTGCAAAAATTTGAGACTGCATTTTTGTTCAATAAAGCTATGCTGTACAAGTGAGTGACACAACGATGTTGATCAGAGATAAAATGTTTGAGCAAAAATTTTACTTTGTTTTTCCCCAACGAAATGTTTTTATAGGAAGACCGGCAAGATCCAATACACGATCAACAACAGTAGCTGCAACTTCTTGGATAGTTTTTGGCTTACTATAAAATGAAGGTGTGGCTGGGCAAATGATACCACCCGCAAGTGTGATGGTTTCCATATTTTTTAAATGAATAAGATTATAAGGAGTTTCCCTTGCAACACAGATGAGTTTTCTTTTTTCTTTTAAAATTACATCTGCCGCACGGGTAATAAGATCGTTGGAAATACCGCTGGCAATACGCCCGATAGTGCCCATACTGCATGGAATAATTATCATTGTGTTGTACTGCCCGGAACCGGAAGCAAATGGCGCTGTAAAATCATCTTTGGTAAAATACCGGACAGCAAAGTTTTTATAACTTTCATCTTCCAGTTCTGTTTGCCAAACCTGTTTTGCATTTTCCGTTATCACCACCGAGATTTCGGCAATTTCTTCTTTTAACTCTAACAGTTTTGTTAATAAAAGCTTTGCGTATATAGAACCGCTTGCCCCGGTGACTGCTACTACAATTTTTTGCATTATTTTTCCGTTTATATTGGTCTAAGCTACTAAACAATTAATTGATGAAAAAGGTTACGATTTTTTTAATACTTATTGGTTCGGCGGGAATATTTGCGTTTACTCATAAACCTGAATCAAAAGATAAAATAAACTGGATATCGGTACAGGAATTAAATGAGGCATATTATAAAACTCCCAAACCTATTTTGATAGACGTTTACACAGATTGGTGCGGCTGGTGCAAAGAAATGGACCGGACAACCTACAAAAATAATAAGCTTGCCAGTTATATAAATGAGCACTACTATGCGGTGCGATACAATGCAGAATCGAAAGATGAAATAATGTTTAATAAAATATCTTACAAGTATGATGAGCATTATAAAAGCAATGGCCTGGCAATGTTTCTTACATTTGGCCGGTTAGAGTTTCCGACTACTATATTTTTATCTGCGATAGATGCCCAACCTGCGCCACTTGCAGGCTATATGAAACCAAAAGACATGGAAGCTCCCTTAAAATTTTTTGGTGAAAAAGCAAATGATAAGCAAACTTTTGTGGAGTTTAATAAGACGATGAAAAGTGAGTGGAAATAGTCAATGGTCAATGGTCAATGGTCAATGGTCAATGGTCAATGGTCAATGGTCAATGGTCAATGGTCAATGGTCAATGGTCAATGGTCAATAATTTGGGTTTTAAAATTAAGTTTATATTCTTAAAACATAATGACTTTTGACAGATGACTAATGACTTTCCTCATGCATCTTTTACTGATCTCGTAAGCTATTATTAATTTTCTTAATGCGGCAGTTCGTACATTGTATTTCGTAAATACAATTCTATGCTGCAACGAAGGCTCGGCCTTTTTCAATCTTCTGTTTTAAATATGATAGACATGGTGGGCATTGGCCCATTTGTCACGCTGCCAATAGTGATGGGACTATTGGGAGGAATGTATTTGTATGCCTGGATTGCGGGAGCTGTATTGTCTTTAGTTGATGCAATGATATGGAGTGAATTGGGAGCGGCATATCCACTGGCAGGCGGTAGTTATAACTTTTTAAAAGAAGCTTATGGCAGTAAGGGTACAGGTAAAATGATGAGCCTTTTGTTTGTTTGGCAAACCGTGATACAGGCACCGTTGGTAGCAGCTTCTGCAGCAATTGGCTTTTCGCAATACTTCGTTTACCTGTTGCCGTTAAACTGGTGGCAGCAAAAATTATTATCTGCTGTTGTAATCATATTTATTACCATTTTATTGTATCGCAAAATTGAAAGTGTAGGTAAGGTTGGAGTAATGCTTTGGCTAGGAGTAGTGGCATTATTAGGCTGGATAATTTTTGCAGGAATAAGCCATGGAAATTTTTTAGAACCGTTGAATCAAATGAGTGGAAATTTTAGCTGGAACAACATTGCATCTTTTGTATTTGGCCAGGCTTGCGTAAAAACGATATACAGTTATTTAGGTTATTACAATGTTTGCCACCTGGGCGGTGAAATAAAAAACCCTGGAAAGAATATTCCACGGAGCATGTTTATTTCTGTTATAGGAATTGCGATACTGTATTTGTGTATGAACATAAGTGTAAGCAGCGTAATACCATGGCAGGAAATAAAACATGGCTATGATACCAATCAGAGCGCCTTTGTAGTGAGCACTTTTTTTGAAAGATTATATGGCCACAATGCTGCTGTGGCAGGTACTATTATGATATTGTGGGTGGCACTTGCTTCTTTATTTGCAGTAATGCTTGGCTACAGTCGTGTGCCTTATGCAGCTGCTGCGGATGGCGCTTTTT
>JBDSIB010000036.1:0-12764 GCA_039918155.1 Ferruginibacter sp. | reverse complement strand
ATCAGTATGCATTTCACCGCAGGTGCCTACCAGTTAATGAGTACTAATTTTTATATTGTAGATGCTAATGGTCCCACCCTGATGGATGGGAACATTACTATTTACGACAACCAGTACAGCAATGGAGTTGACTGGAATGATGGCACCAAAATGAACAATTATGGTGAAAACTGGGGACTGATCCGCAATGGTGTAAGCCTGGTGGTTGAACGCCGTCAGTTGGTAGCAGGCCCGGATACTGCTTTCTTCAATATGTGGGGCATGCAGCTTCGCAACTACCGTTTTGAAGTAACGATGGAAAACTTTGATTCTACTACCATCGCCGCTTACGTATGGGACGAATATCTTCATGCCATTACACCGGTACATTTTTCCGGTATCACTACCGTGAATTTCACGGTAGATAATAATGCGGCTTCTAAACAGGCCAGGCGTTTTAAATTGATCTACACAACACCTTCCAACTATGCAACTGTATATGCTACTACTTATGGACTTTTGCCCGTAACCATTACCGGTATTAATGCAATAAGGGTAAGCAATGGCGCACAGGTAAACTGGACGGTTGAGACAGAGAACTCAATGAACAATTACCAGGTAGAAGGTTCTGAAGATGGCACTAATTTTAAGACCCTTGCTACGGTGAATGCTTTGAATACCGCCGGCCGCCACAGTTACAGTTACATTGATAATACCGCTACAAAAGAAATTTCGTACTACCGCATCAAGGCAATAACCAAATATGGTAATCCTACGTTTACCAGTATTGCAAAGATCGGGGCATTAAGTACTACGACAGCAGCGGAAGTGAATGTATTCCCTAACCCGGTAACCAATAGAACAGTTCAGCTTCGCTGGGATAATGCTTCTATCGGTATCTGGGAGACCAGCCTGGTTTATCCGGATGGCAGAATGCAGCCTTTAAAATCACAAATAATTACCAGCAGCCGGGTACAAACTACAGTAGCATTGCCAGTCAATTTACCGGCAGGCGTCTATTCCCTTTACCTTAAAAATGCGGAAGGAAAAGCAATTGTAAAAACGATCATTGTTTTATAACAAAGCCCCTCTTAAACCTTAAAAAAAGCAGCCTTTTGGCTGCTTTTTTTCGTAGTAACCCTTCCTTACAAGCATTATCAACGCTGTTCAGTATTTTAATGTACCAGCAGTTAGTAATGTAAAATGGCATTTTTACATTACTAACTGCTACAGTTTAATACAAGATTATCTATTGTTAGAACCAATAACAAAAATGAACAGGCAGCGAACTCCCTGAATTTCATTTGCCTTTTAGAATGCTCTGTTACTTTAAAAATGTATCATGTGGAATAATCGAAAATGCAGTTGCTTATTCCACAATGGACGGCAAAGGCTGGAGGTCACGTTTGCAAACAACCCCGGCGAAGAATTACAAGCGTTTTTGCATCAGTTCTGCCGGCACGGTTACTTGTAATTAACCCGGTATAACTTTCCCCGATTTTAATTTTCTTTATGATCCGGAAGCGTGAAATAAAAAACGGTTCCCTTATCTTCCTCAGATTCTACCCATATTTTTCCATCAAGTTTATTGATGTTCTTTTTTACTATTGCCAGCCCTATACCGGTACCTTTATATTCCCCCTTGCTGTGCAGCCGTTGAAAAATTATAAATATCTTTTCAAAATATTGTTTGCTTATTCCAATACCATTATCCCTGATACTAAACATCCAATAGCCGGGTATTGGCCTGCAACTTACTGTAATAACAGGCGCTTTTTTTAAGTTCCTGTATTTTAGCGCATTGCTGTTTAAATTATGAAAAACCTGGATTAGTGGCGTTTTATGGCTGTTGATTACCGGCAGGTTTTCCAGTTCTACTGTTGCTCCGGATTCCACGATCTTATTCTTATAAAGCAGAAGGACGTCGTTTACCAGGTCATTAATATTTACCTGCTCCATGTCCTTATTCTGTGTGCCTGCTTTCGAGAAATCGAGCAGGTCCAGTATTATTTGGCGCATTCTTTTGGCGCCATCCATTGCAAAGTATATGTACTGTTTTCCTTTATCATCAATAGTATCCCCATACTTTTTTTCCAGTTGAGTTAAAAAACTGGTTACCATTCTTAAAGGTTCCTGTAAATCATGCGAAGCCACATAAGAAAACTGCTCCAGCTCTTTATTGGAAAAAGCCAGTTCTTTTGCATTTTGCTCTAATGTTTCATTGAGTAGTTTAAGAGAATCTTCGTATTCCTTACGTTCGGTAATATCCTGGAAACTGCCATATACCCTGATACATTTACCATTTACCATCTCAGCTTCTCCTATGGTGCGTATCCACTTTAGGTTTCCTTTATGAGTAAGGATCTGCAGTTCTTCATCCCATGGGGTGCCGTGCGCTATACAATTCTTTACACTTTGCGAAATGGTTTGCCGGCTTTCTCCTTCTTTAAAATAACGAATGCCTGTTGATAAATCGGGAATGAAATCAGGATCTACTTCCCGGATCTCTTTTGTAATATCCGACCAGTAAACAGTGCCGTTGATAACATCTATTTCCCAACTGCCTATAGCTGCAAGTCTGTTTGACTTTTGCAGCAAAACCTCCAGGTTCTTTTTTTCTGTTACATCATTTAACAAAATCAGCGATGCCCTTTTGCCATTATAATCCATCAAATGGCCGGTAATTTCCATTTGCATCAACTCCCCATTCTTTTTTAAATGACGCCAGATTTCCCTATGTATTTGACCGTAAAGGTTTTCGTTTGCAGTAGCAGTTTCAATTAAAGCGATATCTTCTTTTGGGCGGATGTCCCTGATACTGAGTGTAAGAAATTCATCCCTGGTATAGCCATATTTAAGCAGCGCCTCTTCATTACAATCGATAATGTTAAGAGTTTCAAAGTCCCAGATGAACATGGGCATCGGATTGTTCTCAAAAAGGGTTTTGTATTTTTTTTCAGATAACTTTAATATCTGTTCCACCTGCTTTCTCTCCGTAATATCCTGCGCAGTGCCAAATAAACGCACAATAGTTCCATCAGTATTTTTTTCACTGTAACCAAATTCTTCAATGAAGCGATTTTCTCCCGAAGGGGTGGTAATGCAATATTGTATATTGAATGGTTCCCCGGTAAGCTGTGATCGCCGGCTGGTTTCTAACACAAACGCACGATCGGCTTCTATCACCAGGTGTATAAATGAACCATGTGTCTCCAGGAAAGTATCCTGGTCTGCTCCAAATACTTCGTACAATCCTTTTGTCCAGGTAAGTTTATCTGTTTTAAGGTCAAAGTTCCAGCTACCCATTTTGGCCAGTTTTTGCGCCTCATGCAGGTAGCGTTCACTTTTCAGCAATGCAATTTCTACTTTTTTTCTTTCTGAAATATCGATGATGGAAGTGGAAGCCCGTTCTTCTCCGTTGAGGTCTGAAAATATAAAAGAGGCAACCTCCATAAAAAATTTTTCGCCATCTTTTTTTATACCGGTAAGCTCTCCTGTTACCATACCGCTTTCGGTTCTGTCTTTAATTTTTTTGATCGTATCCGGGTCGCTGTGATCAATGAGTCCCTGTCGCCCGATCTTCTTAAACTCCGTCAATGAGTAACCAAATAAATCACAGGCTGCCTTATTGGCTCCCAGTATGCTGCCATCTGGTTTGGCAAGAAAAAAAGCAACTAAAGAATTTTCTACAATACTGCTAAAAAAATGACCGTTTTGGCTGCCCGGGTTGTAAGATGCTCTTTTAGTGTCCCTATTAAAAGACACAATAATTGATACCGGTAAATTACTGTCATCTGGTACCGGAGTAATTTCTACAGTTACATATTTTCCTTTAAATGGATTCCTGTCATCTTTGTTAGCCTTCACGTAAAAGCGCTTAAGTTTTCCATGCAGGCCGTTTTTTATTGCTGTAGAAAATAAAACCTTTAGATCCCTTAATGCATTGCTTTGCTCTTCACTATCCGAATCTCCGAAAGTTTCAAAAAAACCCTTTTTCAGAAGATCTGATTCTTTTTTTTGATAAGTCTTAAGAAAATTATCAGTGGCACCAACAATGGTAAACCTGGGGGAATCCGGCATTACAATTAATCCTGCAAAAGGCGAGGCTTTAAATATCGGGTCAATGGAGATTTTATCGGACACAATTAGATTTAATGTATAAGTATGGTGAAATCTTAAACTGATTTAAAGTTTGTTTCTAAATAAAACCTGTCTAAAAGTTTTCTATTTAAAACATTATTTATTTCAGGTTCGTCAGTTTGTTCAAAGATACATTGCTATTCAAAAACTAATTATAAAAATTTCTACCTCATGAGGTGGCGCTATAAAATATCAATGCCCAAAGGCGGGAACTTTTTTAGGGCTGCCATCGGGAAAATAAAGTATTTTTTTATACAGCCTTTTCTTTTTAATTTTAAACATCTATCCATTTAAACAAGGGGTTAATCTTTTTCCCTGAGTTAATACCCTCCATTATGAAAAATAACGACGAAACTTCGAAAAAGGAATCTTTCACGGATCCGGCATATTTGCCCGGAGCGGAGTACTTTCTCAATGCTAACCAGGCAGTTATTATTACTGACCTCGAAGCTGTTATCACTTTCTGGAATAAGGCTGCAGCCGCAATATATGGCTGGACCGCAGAGGAAGCAATCGGGACAAAAATAATAGAACTGGTACCCACTCAACAAACAAAGGAGCAGGCCATTGAAATTATGAATTTGCTTTTGCAAGGCCAGTCCTGGAGTGGTGAATTTATTGTTCAGAGAAAAAACGGAGAATGTTTTCCGGCTTTTGTTACCGACTTACCTCATTATAATGATGATCGTAAACTATCAGGCATAATTGGTATCTCTACAGATTTAACTGCACAAAAAAAGGCAGAAAGGGAGATCAGTCTTTTATTGAATAATACTGAAGAATCTTTTATATTATTAGATCCTCAATTAAACATCGTCTCCTTTAATAAGCAAGCTTCTCATCTATACAAAAAACATATGGGAGCCAGCCTTGCCGCCGGCTTACCGATACTGCAATTTGCCCATCCATCAAGGGTAGAAGCGCTGAAAAATGACTATGCGAAAATATTAAATGGAAATGCACATGAGTCCGAACTGATATTTACCAACAGCGAAGGAATGGAAAATATTTTTGGATTAAAATATACGCCCGCTAAAGATGAAACCAATAAGATAATCGGAATCTTTATCTCGGTAAGAGAAATAACGCAACAGAAAAAGGCGGAAGCTGCTTTAATTGCAAATGAAGCTAAGTGGCATTCATTGGTTGAAAATATTCATGATGTTTTTATGATCCTGAATAAAGATGCGGAAGTAAAATATGTATCGCCCACTATTAAAAAATTTTTGAAGTATGAGGATACGGAAGTCATGCATCAAAATCTTGTTGATCTCTTTCATCCCGATGACAAAGAATTAATTAAGAAGATCCTTCTTCACTCGCTGGATCATCCCGGCACACCGTTGATATGTGAAAGAGCCCGAATTAAAAATAAAGACGGGGAAATGATTTGGGTAGAAAGTAATGTGACAAATCTCCTGGATAAAAAAGAAATAGAAGGGATCGTTTTCACATCCTGGAATGTGTCAGACCTGGTGAAGGGTGAAGCGAACCTAAAAGCAGAACAGGCAAATAAAGTAGCCCTTATTAATGCAACCGATGACCTTATATGGAGTATTAACCGGGAGTACAAATTGGTGGCTGCCAATGCAGCTTTTGTAGAAAGATTAAAGCAATCAGCCGGTATTGATATACAACCGGGCGAAAGCCTGTTGCAGGAAGAAAAGGTTACAAGAGAATATTTAACCTTTTGGCGGGCTCTTTACAACCGGGCATTTACCGGTGTATCCTTCAGGGAAGAATTTACCAGCCATAACACTACAAACGACAACGAAAGATCCTGGGTGGAAGTAAGTTTCAATCCGATATTGCAAAATAATGAAGTAACAGGTATTGCATGTTTGTCAAGAGACATTACTGACCGTAAAAAACAGGCTGAAAAAGAAAAAGAATTAGCTATAAACCAGTCGCTGTTTTCTTCCATTATAAACAATACAGACGATGCAATCATCAGTAAAAACCTGGAAGGGATTATTACTTCATGGAACAAAGGTGCAGAGAAAATGTTTGGCTATACTGCAGAAGAAGCTATTGGGAAATCCATAACTATTTTGATTCCAACGGAATTGATACAGGAAGAAGCGTTCATTATAAATAAGATAAGAAACAATGAGCCGGTAGAACATTATGAAACGGAAAGGGTAGACAAGTTTGGCAATCGTAAAACAGTTTCCCTTACGGTGTCCCCAATACTTGATAGTGAAGGCAATGTAGTTGGGGCGTCTAAAATTACCAGGGATATCTCAAGACAAAGAAAAGATGCCATTGCCTTACAACAAAATGAGGCCAGGCTCCAGGGCATCATTAATTCCCAAACAAATTATGTCATAAGAACGGACCTCCAGGGAAACTATACTTATTACAATGATACGTTTTTCAGAGATTTTGGTTGGCTTAATCATCAGCAGGATCTTATTGGTAGTTCGGGAATGGAATCTATTATGCCATACCACCACGAGGCTGTAAGAGATACTGTGGCTAAATGCCTTGCCGAACCAAATAAAGTATTTCAGGTAGAATTGGATAAGCCAATATCAGACGGTACAATCAAAACAACCTTATGGGATTTTATTTGCCTGGCTGATTTTAATGGAAGCCCCACAGAAATACAATGCGTAGGAATTGATATCAACCAAAGAGTAAGTGCAGAGAAAAAGCTTAAGCAATCTCTGGAAGAACGAAATGCTATTTTGGAAAGTATAGGCGATACTTTTTTTGCGGTAGACAAAAACTGGACAACAACCTACTGGAATAAAAATGCCGAAATAATGTTAGGCATCGCCAGAAAAAAAGTGATAGGGAAAAATATATGGGATATTTTTACTGGTGAACTGTATGATAAAAATTATGCTTTTTCGAAAATTGCTTTGGAAAAAAATGAAATACAGCAGTACGAATTTTTTTATTCTGTAAATAATGGCTGGTATGAGGTAAGTATTTTTCCTGCTGAAAACGGGCTTTCTGTTTATTTTAAAGATATAACGGATCGAAAAATTTCCAGTGAACTTATTATCGAAGCCAATGAAACGTATAACCTGGTTTCCCGTGCAACCAACGATGTTATCTGGGATTGGAATGTTGTGACAGGTGCTGTAAAAAGATCAGCCGAAAATATGAAATCAGTTTTTGGATATGACCAATCCGTTGACACAGACAACAATGATTTCTGGAATGCAAATATTCATCCGGAGGATGTAGAACGTGTAAAAGAAAGATTTGAAATTTTGTTTAATAATATCGACGAATCTTATATGAATAATGAATATCGCTTTAAAAAAGCAGATGGTACTTATGCGTATGTGTATGACAAGGGATATGTCATTCGGGATGCATCAGGGAAGCCACAGCGCCTGATCGGTGCCGTTAAGGATATTACCCGGTTGAAAGAGAACGAATTTCTATTAGAAATAAAGGCTAAAGAACTTGCAGTTTCAAATAAGGAACTTGAACAGTTTGCATTTGTAGCCTCTCATGACCTGCAGGAACCTCTAAGAATGGTAACCAGTTTTTTAACGCAACTGAAAAAAAATTATGCAGATGTCCTGGATGAAAGGGCTAACAATTATATAAATTTTGCTGTAGACGGTGCTACCCGCATGCGGCAGATCATCCTGGACCTGCTGGAATATTCCCGTGAAGGCAGAATGAAACAACAGGTAGAAAAAGTAGACATGAAAGAAGTGGTGGAAGAAGTGATGCTTTTAGCGCAGAAAAAAATTGAAGAACTGGGGGCTGTTATCCTGTTTAATAACCTCCCGGTAATAAATACCTGCCGGCCCCCAATGCTTCGGCTCTTACAAAACCTTATTATGAATGCTTTAAAATTTGCGAGGCCGGGCGAACCACCACAGATAGAAATAGCGTTAGTGGAGGAGCCTGCCCAATGGCTGTTTACTGTAAAAGATAACGGGATAGGTATAGAAAAAGAATATTTTGACAAAATATTTATTCTCTTTCAGAAACTGCATAACCGGGAAGAATATGCAGGTAATGGTATCGGCCTTTCGGTTGCTAAAAAAATTGTAGAGACCATGGGCGGTACTATTTGGGTAGAATCGACAGAGGGCAATGGTTCCACATTCTTCTTTACCATTAAAAAAATATAAGTGGCATAAATAATGTGGTGGATTGAACAATCTGATTCTAATAATGTACCAAAACACGGAATATGAAAAAAGCTCACATTTTACTGGTAGAAGATAACGAAGGAGATATTTACTTAACCAAAGAAGCTTTCGAAGAAAGTAAGATCACCAACAAAATAAGTGTATTAAAAAGTGGAGCTGATGTGATGGATTATTTAAAAAAAGCGGATAGGTTTCCGGATCCTCAAACACCAGACCTTATCCTGCTTGATCTGAATCTCCCGAAGAAGAACGGCCTGGAAGTTTTACTGGAAATTAAAGGAAGCGAAGCATTTAAAATGATCCCGATCATTATGCTCACCACTTCCTCTTCTGAACAGGACATTGAAGAGGCCTATAAAGCCCAGGTAAACTGTTTTATAACTAAACCTGTAGATGCTGAATCCTTTCTTAAAGTTGTATCGGCCACAGAAAATTTCTGGATACAGATAGTTACTTTGCCAAAACCTTAAATATGAAAACGGATCAGCAACCATATAAAATTCTGCTTATAGAAGATAATTTGGGAGATATTGTTTTGATCCGGGAATATTTAGAGGAGCAATTCATTTCCCCCGATATTGAAATAGCCCGGACTTATGGAGAAGCAGCATCCATACTGTCAGGCAGTAAGCAATCATTTGATGTATTACTCCTGGACTTAAGCCTGCCTGATAAAAATGGTGAAGAACTTATCAACGGGATATTGTCATATTCCAGGACCTGTTGCCCAATAATAATCCTTACGGGGTATACTGACATTGACTTCAGTATAAGATCTATTGCATTGGGTATTTCTGATTACCTGCTTAAAGATGAACTTACTGCAGGCATGTTGCATAAAAGCATCCTTTATTCTATAGAGAGATGGGCATCAAAAATTCAGTTACAGGAGTCAGAGAGCAGGTTCTCCTATTTTTTTAACCTGAGTCCGCAACCTTCCTGGGTTTACGAGGTGAGTACTTTACAATTTATCAATGTAAATGAAGCAGCTTTAAAAGATTATGGCTATGCAAAGGAAGAATTTCTTGAGCTGAATCCTATTGAACTGTATGTGCCCGAAGAGCGGGCAGCCGTAGAAAAAAAGATCAAAGCGATCGATGACAGGAAACTTTTTTTCTCGGGAAATTTCAGACACTTAAAAAAGAGCGGAGAAGAAATTGAAGTAGAGATTTTCAGTACTTTTTTAGTGGTAGACGGGAAACCTTGCCGCCTGTCTGTAGCAATTAATGTTACGGAAAAAAATAAGGCAGAGCTAAGGCTTACACAAGCCATCATTAAAACGCAGGAAGAAGAACGCTATGGTATTGGCAGTGAACTGCACGATAACATCTGCCAGATATTGGCTGGGTCAATGCTGGTACTCGGAACTATTAAAAACTCTTTACAGGAAAAGGACGCACTTATTCTCTCCCAGGGAATCGGTAATATAAGGATGGCTTCCGAAGAGATCAGGAACCTTTCGCACCGGCTTGCCCCAGCATTTTTTGATGAGATGAATTTCAAAGACTCTCTGTCGCAGTTAATTACTTCTTTAAATCCTGAGGGGAAATTTGAAATAGAACTAACCGTTGATAAAGAAGTTTCAAATATGGTACTGAAAAAGGATCTTCAACTAAATCTTTACAGAATACTCCAGGAGCAATTGAACAATATTCTTAAGCATTCAATGGCGTCCGGTATAAAAGTCTCCATCTCAATAGTCTCCGGTAAACTGATGTTTGAAATTGCCGATAACGGCGTAGGTTTCGATGAAGAGAATGCTTCTAAGGGAATTGGCTTTGCAAATATGAACCGGCGGGCAAAGCTTTTTTCAGGAAATTTCAAAGCAGCATCTTCGCCTGGTAATGGATGCAGGATAACCATTACTATTCCCTCAGCGCTGTGTCATAATTGATACAAGGAGTTATGCTGTTTCCAGATCAGCGCCCATGGCAGCCATCATGTATGGTTGATGTATGAAGGAGCTATGGTTGCACTTCCTATAACTTCCCTATAAGTTCCCTATAAGAACGAGGAAATTTTTAAAACATCTTGATTTTCCGGGGATGGGTGGCTACCCGGGATCCCTGGAAAAGCCCTTGGGTCCTTTTAGAAAGATGCATTAAACCAGCGGCACAGGAAAGTACACAGAAACATTCTCCCTGATGCTTTGTATGGAAAAGAAAACTTACTGTCGGCTACATCCGTAGAAGCTTTCTTAAAGTGTAAAGCTTTTTCAGTATAAAACAAAAAGCAGTTTATAAAATTTTACCGGCAATACAAATGTATACCTCCAAATGAATAATTCAAACGGAGTGGCACTTAATGGCACAGTGTGGCACGTTTTGCCATCCTGACTTTTAAAACGGGCAGATCTGCCGACCTGATCTTTATACTATTTGTTTATCCCTTCTATATCTTTTGTTCGGGAAAAAGCGCCTTTTTATACTGCAAGGGTTAAACAAGGGCATAAGAAGAACTATAGAAGGTAGCTGGAATATTTGAGTCAATGTGTTTTTTAGCATTGGTGGGTGCCAACTGGTGACAAAGGGGGCCATTAAGTGACAGGAGTTATGAATTTTATGGATTTGTTTATAATGTTGTAATACCCTTAGCGGATATAGCCATTATTCTTTACAGAACCCGCTGATTTGCTTAGGTCTTCCTTAGGTCTTCTTCGGGCCTTGCCTAGGTCTGCTTACCCTTTTTCCGAACAAGACCTAAGCAAGACCTAAGCAAGAGTGCTCCCAGACCTAAGGCAGACCTAAGGAATGTTGAATGAAAAACATATCAGATGGCTGGCCGGATTGGTGCCGGAGTGCCGGATGAATTTTAATTCAGCTATGCTCCGGGAACTTACAGGCCTGTATGAATTAGACTACTAAATAATATTGAGGAGAAAAGGGTGGAGTTTGAATGAAGTTATTATTTCTCCCGAATTTGTTTACAGAAGCAGGGGATATAATTTTATTGAAATGTTCACTAACGGTGTGGCGTACTCATTTATATAAAAATACAGGCAGTAAATTATTTAAATCAGCTGCTGTTGGTTTTTTGTTACCTATTAAAATAGCTGAATATAATTAATGGCATTATTATTTTCTGCGTTTGAATTATTACATTTAACCAGGCATTTTATTGAAACCCAGGCCTGCGTTATGTTTAACTACAATTATATTTCTGAACACCAAATAAATTATAACTAACGGGGCTGGATGGCTGCTTTTTTAATAGTTTTCTTCAACATATAAATATTCCTGAAAATATATATGTATAAAGTGAACACTAACGTGGAGGCTTAGTTGTGATACTTAAAAACAGGAATTATTTTTTATCCACAGTTCACTTGTTAATTCACTGTTTATCAGCATATTTTGTATTGTATTTTTTCTGCTATAAAAAAAAATTCCAATTCTTTATCTATTTTATCACTTTCACCGTATTTTTACTGCGCAAACCGCTGAAAAGTAGTTCCTTTTTCCAACCTCCTTTACAAAGATCCGGTCTTCAAAACAACCCCTAACTTGTTTTATCACGACCATTATTAACTCCATCATCCGCAGTATTACTTTACGTAATATCAGTTTAACCACTGCACATCTACACTAAATTTTTGACTAGTCATTACCGGCTGCGGCATGGTATAGCTATACATACAAATCCTCCATCCTTTGTAAAAGATCAATGCTTATTTTATCACAAGTACAATTGATTTTTATGAAGAAAATTTACTCAACTATTTTTGAAAGCAAACTGATTGGTTTTATCCTTATTCTCCTGGTTAGTTTTACCGGCAGTTAAGTTTTTGCTCAAACACAAACAGCCACTTTTAATACAGCGGGGTCTAAAACCTGGACGGTTCCATGCGGTGTAACGTCAATAACTGTAAAGGTTTGGGGTGCAGGTGGTGCAGGGGGCAGAAGAACATCTAATGGTACGACCGGCGGCGGGGGCGGTGGTGCTTTTGCGCAAACTACAAATATTACAGTTGTACCCAACGCTACGTACACAGTGTATGTGGGAAATGGAGGTACGGCAGGCGCAAATAATGATGGAGAGGATTCCTATTTTGGAAGCAATGTAGTACTGGCAAAGGGAGGGGTGGGAGTTAATAATAATGCAAGTGCCGGTTCTGCGGGTGGATTAGCGTCAGGTTCTATCGGTTCTATAAAATTTAATGGTGGAAATGGTGCTGCCGGCGGAAGTAATTATGGCGGCGGTGGCGGTTCATCTGCTGGTACCTTAGCTAATGGTGGTTCTGCTACCAATGTTAATGGGGTAGCAGCTCCTGCTGGTGGTGGTAGTGGTGGTAGCGGCAGAAGCGGAAGCAATGGTGCCGGCAATGACGGGTCAAATCCCGGCGGCGGCGGCGGCGGCGCTTACCGTAATACTGTTTTTGGCGGGAATCAGAATGGTGGAAGTGGTGGAGATGGCCAGGTAATCATAACTTATACCGGAACTTTTGCAAATTACTGTACGCCTGGTATCACAAACGATATAGAGCCTATAACCTTAGTGAATTTTGCCGGCATTAACAGG
>JBDSIB010000035.1:0-24081 GCA_039918155.1 Ferruginibacter sp. | reverse complement strand
AAAAAATACTGTCACCACTTCCCCCTAAAAAAACAGATAGCCTTCCTCTTTTAAAAAATAAAAAGGTAATTTCGAAAGACACTATTTCCGATACCACGGTTATAAATGTAGCAGATAGTTTTTCTATTAAAGGGTCTAAAGATTCATTAGATGCGCCGGTTGTTTATCATGCAGATGATAGTATGGTGCTGGATGTGCCAACAAAAATAATAACTCTGTATGGTAAAACATCCAACATCAAATATTCTGAGAATGATTTGTCTGCTCCTTACATAGAGTACAATCAAAATACAAACCTTGTAAAAGCACATCTTGAAAAAGATAGTACCGGAAAAGTAATTGCATTTCCTGCCTTTAATCAAGGCGATTTCAAATCTGTGATTGATACGATTGTATTTGATATGAAAACCGGTAAGGGCTTAACAAAAGGCACCTATACGCAGCAGGGTGAAATGTTTGTATATGCTAAAACTATAAAGAAGATTGATAAGGATGTATTTTATGCACTTAATACAAGATTCACAACCTGTAACCTGGATACACCACATTTTGCATTTGTAAGTCACAAAGTAAAGTTTATTAATAAAAAAATGGCTTTCACCGGGCCTGTACATCCTGAGTTTGAAGGAGTTCCTTTGCCAATTACTTTACCGTTTGGAATTTTTCCATTAGCTCAAGGCAGGCATTCCGGCTTGCTTGCGCCTACATTTACTGCGAATGAACAGCAGGGGATAGCCCTTGAAAATATAGGATATTATAGAGTGCTTAGTGATAACTGGGATGTAGAGACAAGAGGTACATTATATTCTTATGGTGGTTGGACGGCTTCTATAAAACCAAGGTATTATAAGAGGTATCACTACCAGGGGGCTTTTTCATTATCGTTGCAGAAATATAAATTACTGGATGAGCCTGCTAATAATACTTTCGCAATTGCCTGGAACCATAGTGCAGATACAAAAGCACGGCCGGGCGTAACTTTTACAGCTAATGTAAATGCAAGCAGCAGTAAATATAATTCGCAGATTGCCAATGATCCTGTAAGAAATTTTAATAATCAACTTACTTCCACTATTACTTATTCCAAGATATGGAAGGATCGTCCTTACAGCCTTTCAGTTAGTGCCAATCATAATCAAAATACCAATTTAAGTTATACCAATATTATTTTACCAGACATTGCATTTAATGTAAACACACTTTATCCGTTCAGAAGAAAAGATCCGGTAGGTGATTTAAAGTGGTATGAAAATGTGGGAGTTGCCTTAAATAGTAATGCAAAAAGCTTAAGCTATTTTTATGATTCACTCGGTCACAGACCCATAAACGAACAGATAAAAGATAATCTTCAATATGGGGCAAATCATAGCATTCCAATATCGCTTTCATTGCCGCCCTTGGGTCCATTCCAGGTGTCACCCTTTATATCTTACAGTGAGCAATGGTTTCAGCGAAAAGATAAATACAGTTTCGATAATTTGAATAATAAAATTGACACAACCACCTCAAAAGGGTTTTTCCGGGCTTATGATATGTCTTTTGGCGCTTCTTTCAGTACACGTATTTTTGGAATGTTTACTTTTAATAAGCATAGTAAAATTCAGGCTATCCGGCATGAGATACGTCCGTCTCTTTCTTTTAGTTATCATCCTGATTTGAATAGCAAATATTGGTATACCGCAAAGCTGGATACCTTGCCGCTTACAAAACCTGCATCTTATTCCCTTTTTGCCAGGAATATTTATACTGGCTATTCTCCCAACAAAAGTGGCTCTATAGGACTTAACATTGACAATAACTTATCAATGAAAGTGAGGAGTAAAAAAGATACAGGTGAAGCAGCTGTAAAGAAGGTATCGCTTATTGATGGATTGTCCATCACTACTTCCTACGATCTTCTTGCAGACACATTTAACCTGAGCCCTATACTTATAAGCGCACATACAAACCTTTTAGATAAATTTAATTTAACAGCGGGTGTATCGTTTGATCCATACCAGGTGGATAATAATTTTCAGAGAGTGAATAAACTGGTATTAGCAAACCGACCATCGTTGGGCAGGCTTGTTACAGCTAATATCGCCCTGCAAACCAGTTTTAAAGGCGGCGACAAGTCTAAATCATCTGCCACGCCGGTGTTGGACCCGCAAAATATAGATCCCAGGACAGGATTGCCACTGGATGAATACCAACAGGAAGCTGCTTATATCAGGAATAATCCAGGTGAATATGTGGATTTTTCTATTCCATGGAGTATTGATTTTTCCTATTCTCTTTTATATACAAAATCAATTTCCCAGGCGATCAATTTTTTAGGTTATACAAAATCAGTTACTCAAAGTATAAACTTTAATAGCTCAGTAAATCTTACACCAAAATGGAAAATTGGAATAACAGGGTCTTATAATATTTCGTTAAGACAGTTAGGGTATGCAAGTATGTTTTTATCAAGAGATTTACATTGCTGGCAAATGGCAATCAATATTGCTCCTGTGGGGATATATCGTTTCTTTAGTATCAACATCAGTCCCAAATCTCCTATTCTGCGTGACCTGAAAGTAAACCGCACAAGGTCTTTTGTAGATCAATAGATATTTATTTAAGTAACGCTGTTTTTGTATAGTATTCAACCATCTGGTTAAATACTTCTTCTTTAAGAACTTTTACATTTTTATCAACGTAGGATATTGGCGGTAGAAAATACATTTTTAAACTTACAGGCAGAAGGTAGAAAAATTTATTAATGGGCATGGCTTTTTTTGTACCATTTATCACGCAAGGGATAATATCTTTTTTTGTATCAATTGCTAACTTAAATGCGCCGTCATAAAAAGCCTTTAATGGAGCCTCGGTGCGGTTGCGGGTTCCTTCCGGATAAATGCACATATGCATTCCTGTTAGTAATACTTTTTTCATAGCCTCCAAACTTTTAATGCGGCTTTTTTCACTTTTACGATCTACCAACACAGCTCCCCGTTTATAAAATAAACCAAACAATGGCACTTTTACAAAGGAAGCTTTTGCGATGGTTTTATTTGGTCCGGGTACGTAAGGTGCTGATAAGGGTACGTCCATCAATGCATTGTGATTAAAAACTACTATATAATTTTCTCCCTTTTTAAAATTTCGTTTACCACTAACCGTTACACTACAACCCACTAAAAAAAGCCAAATATTCATCCATATTTTTGAAACATTGATAAACCATAACTGTCCCTTTTTTTCGTCTTTAAATAAGTAAGACATCATGGAAGGAATAAAGAAAATTAGAAAGGTGAAAACGAAGGAAATAATTCCCCATAATGCCCATATTCTTGCAAAAATATTTTTAAAAAGCGTCATTGTTTTAAATTATGGGGTAAGCAATTTCCAGTTTATTGGTTGCACGCCGTGCTGTACTAATAATTGATTTATTTTTGAAAAATGTTTGCAGCCAAAAAATCCTTTATCTGCAGAAAAAGGAGAGGGATGTGCCGACTTTAGAACAAAATGTTTTGTTTCATCAATAAGCGATTGTTTTTCCTGTGCAAATTTCCCCCATAATAAAAAAATAACTCCTTCTTTTTTATCGGAGATTGTTTTAATGACTGCATCTGTAAATTCAGCCCATCCTATTTTGGCATGGCTGAAAGGTTCTCCCGCTCTTACTGTAAGTGCAGCATTCAACATTAGTACTCCCTGTACGGCCCACGAAGTTAAATTGCCATAAAGTGCAGGCATTTCTATCCCGATATCACTTCTTATCTCCTTAAAAATATTTACCAGGGAAGGTGGAGGCTTTACCCCATTCTGAACTGAAAAACTGAGGCCGTGTGCCTGCCCGGCACCATGATAAGGATCCTGGCCAATGATGACCACCTTTACATCCTCAAAAGGAGTTTGATTAAAAGCATTAAAGATCAATGGTCCTGGAGGATAAATAATCTTTCCCAGCGATTTCTCCGTTTTTAAAAAAGTAACAATATGCTGAAAGTAAGTTTTATCGAATTCGTCCTTTAGTACTTTTTTCCAGGAATTTCCTATTTGTACATCCATCAAAATCATTTTGTATAAAATTAAGAAGTAAAAGAGGCAATCAGTACATTCAATAAAAAAAGCGGATAAAGAAATTTATCCGCTTGTGACCTGGATTGGATTCGAACCAATGACCCTCAGCTTAGAAGGCTGATGCTCTATCCAGCTGAGCTACCAAGTCAGTCTTTTTTAGAGTGTGCAAATATAGGGCTTAAAGAAAAGCAGGGAAATATTTTTTTTTGTCTAAATAATACTACTTTTATTGTTACAAAAAAACAGTGATTAACTATATATTTGTTAAAAATTGCTTGATTGGTACGTTTTTAGATATTACATTTGCGTTAACAAAAACCCTTTCACATTCTCTGAAAAAAATTCTGAGATACATTTTAAATTAAAATTAGCTTTTTATGAGACAAAAACTTACACTTTCTCTTTGTTTTGCTGTGTTTGCTACCTGTTCATTTGCGCAAACTAGTGAGAGGTTCACTTCCGATAAAAAAGGAAGTTTACTTGGCATTCACTTTAACGCCATTGACTTTAAAACTCCTGAAACTTTTAAAAATTCAAATTCTCCAAGGATTGCTACCAACCTTAAGGATATGGACTTTGGTGCGTCCGTATCATACTGGAAAGGGTTAACATCTAAGGTTGACTTCACTACAAAAGTTAGTGCAATGTTTCATGATTATAAAGCAGACCAGGGATTACAGAGCGATAAATATGAATTGGGATTGGAATTAGAACCTACTATTAGTATAAGGCCTTTTGGTGATGATCATACATTTAACCCATTCCTTACTGCCGGTCTAGGTGGAGGATATTATATGGGTGATTTTGGTGCGTATGTACCAGCAGGTGTTGGTTTGCAGTTTAATTTTATGAGCACAACTTATTTGTTCATACAGGCTAACTACCGTTTTTCACTTACTAAAGATAAGTTGAAAGACAATATTCTTTATTCAATTGGTTTTGCTCAGAGTCTTACTCCTGCAAAACCAAAAATGATGGCACCACCACCACCTCCAGTGGTTTTAGATCGTGATAATGATGGTGTTGTTGATTCACTTGACAGATGCCCTGATACACCAGGTTTAGCTTCTTTGCAAGGTTGCCCTGACCGTGACGGTGATGGCATTGCTGATATAGATGACAAATGTCCTGATGTTGCAGGTATAGCGAAATATCAAGGTTGCCCAATACCAGATACAGATGGTGATGGTGTTAACGATGAAATGGATAAATGCCCTACAGTTAAAGGATTGGCTCGTTATCAAGGTTGTCCAATACCAGATACAGATGGTGATGGTGTAAATGACGAAGAAGATAAGTGCCCTACACGTCCTGGTCCGGTAAGCAACCAAGGTTGTCCGGTAATTGCGAAAGAAATAGTAGATAAAGTGAATTTTGCTGCTAAAAATGTTTTCTTCTCTACAGGCAGTTACAAACTTTTAGCTAAATCATTTAAGTCATTAAATGTAGTAGCTGACTTAATGAAGGCTGATGAAACATTAATGTTAGATATAGATGGCCACACAGATTCACAAGGATCTGACGAAAGCAACCAAACTTTATCAGAAAACAGAGCTAGTTCTGTAAAACAATACTTATTAAGTAAAGGTATTGCTGAAGGTCGTCTGAAATCAACAGGTTACGGTGAAACCAAACCAGTAGCAGATAACAAAACTGCAGCAGGCCGTGCAAAAAATAGAAGAACAGAAATGACTGTTAGAAACTATTAATATAATAAACGCAATAAAAAAGCCCCGAAATTTTTCGGGGCTTTTTTATTGCGTTTATTATTGAAAGTATTTCATTAATTCAACAAAGCATTAGCATTGCTGAAATCATTCACTACATTATAAAGAGTATCCCTTTCTATCGGCTTACGTTTTACCTGCCTTATCAATGTAACCAATTGCTCTGTAGTCATTGTCGGTGTTTGTTCTTCGCTTCCGGCCATGCTGTATATCTTTGTAGAGTCATCAATGGTTCCATCAATGTCATTTACTCCAAAGGCAAGAGACAACTGGGCATTTTGCCTGCCAAGCATTGGCCAATAGGCTTTCATGTGAGGGAAATTATCTAAGTAGATACGTGCAATGGCATAAAGACGCATGTCTTCTGTCACAGTGCTTTCAGGCACATCACTCATATCATTATTGCTATTTCGGAATTTTAGCGGAATAAAAGTATTAAATCCTTTTCTTCTATCCTGCAAGTCACGAAGTTTCCGCATGTGATCTATGCGATGTTCAAATTTTTCTATGTGGCCATAAAGCATGGTTGCATTAGTGGCCATACCAAGGTTATGTGCCGCTTCATGAATGTGCAGCCAGCCTTCTCCGGTTACTTTATCTGCAGCAATAATATTTCTTACATCTGGATGAAATATTTCTGCACCCCCACCTGGTAAAGATTGCAAACCAGCATTCTTTAACTGTTGCATGCCTTCTTCTACTGTGAGCTTTGCCTTGCGAAACATATAATCCAATTCTACTGCAGTAAATCCTTTTATGTGCAGGTTGGGACGATGAGCATGTATTTTTTGGATAAGTTCAATAAAATATGCCATGTTCATTTTGGGATGAACACCGCCTACAATATGTACTTCGGTTATAGGTTTGCCGTCGTAGCTTTTTACAATATCAAGCATCTGGTCTATACTAAGTTCCCAGCCTTCTTCTTTATGTGCATACAGGCGTGAATATGAACAGAATTTACAACTGAAAACACAAACATTAGTAGGTTCAATATGGAAATTGCGGTTGAAATATGTTTTATCACCATGTAATTTTTCCCTGATAAAATTTGCCAGTGCGCCGACAAAGCCGAGACTTCCTTTTTCAAAAAGCAAGAGGCATTCTTCATCTGTCATCCGTATTCCATCTTTCACTTTCTGTGCTATTATTTTAAGGCCGTTATCTTTTTCTCCACTTATAATTATATCTATATCTGCCATCATTATATTTTTTGCAAATTTACGATGAAAGTAAAATTTTAAACATTCTTTCTTGTGATATGGTGTTAATTTTTAATGCCTTTAAATTGTTTTTTTACACAGTGTAAATATGAATGTTTGTATCAAATAAATATTTATCTTACTTACCTAAAGTTTATTTACCAAAACGATTGTGTATGAATATTAAATTCAGGTTGACTGTTTTAAGCTTTTTACAGTTTTTCATCTGGGGAGCATGGCTTATTACCGTTTCTAATTATTGGTTCGGTACTAAACAATGGGATGGACAAAAGTTTGGGGATGTATTTGGAACGTTAGGAATTGCCTCCATCATAATGCCTGCATTAACAGGTATTATTGCAGACCGCTGGATAAATTCAGAAAAATTATATGGTATACTGCACATACTTGGCGGTTTGGCAATGGTGTATATTGTACAGGCAGATACTCCTGATAAATTTTACTGGGTAATATTGGTAGCGATGCTTTGTTATATGCCCACCATTTCATTATCTAACTCTATAGGCTACACGATTTTAAAAGATAATAATTATGATGTGGTGAAAGTGTTTCCTCCTATAAGGGTTTGGGGAACCATTGGTTTTATTGCAGCGATGTGGTTTACCAATCTTACCGGTAATAAATCATCAGCTAATATGTTTTATATTTCTGCGGCAGCATCTTTTATTTTAGGTATTTACTCTTTTACCTTGCCAAAATGTCCACCACCAAAACTGATCTCTGAAAATGCAACATTGACGGAAAAGCTTGGCCTAAATGCATTTAAGCTTTTTGCAAGTTATAAAACGGCTTTGTTCTTCGTCTTCTCTATGTTTTTGGGAGGGGCATTGCAGTTGACAAATATGTATGGTGATGTTTTTTTATCAGATTTTGCCAAAGTGCCGCAATACGCTGATTCTTTTGTTGCAAAATACTCTACTATCATTTTATCTATTTCACAGATTTCTGAAACTCTTTTTATTTTAGCAATACCTTTTTTCTTAAAAAGATTTGGGATAAAAAAAGTAATGCTCATCAGTATGTTTGCATGGGTACTGCGTTTTGGCCTGTTTGCCTACGGCAATCCTTCAGATGGTTTGTGGATGATCATACTATCCTGTATCGTTTATGGGATGGCGTTTGATTTTTTCAATATTTCAGGCTCTCTCTTTATTGAAACTACTACAAGCCCAAGAATACGCTCAAGTGCACAAGGACTATTTATGATGATGACAAACGGATTTGGAGCTTACTTTGGTGCTAAGCTGAGTGGCATCGCTATTGATAAATATTTTACGCTGGCAGATAAGACACGGGACTGGCATGGCATCTGGTTTTCATTTGCCTGTTATGCTTTGGTGATTGCTATTTTGTTTGGAATTATGTTCAGGCATAAGCATGATCCTGAAGCTTTACCAGATATTCCTTCGCATGAACCGGCAGCAATACTGCCAACTGAATAAATAAAAAAGGCTTCGTTTTCCGAAGCCTTTTTTATTTATACGTTGAAACGGAAATGCATTACATCACCATCCTGCACTACATATTCTTTTCCTTCAATTCTTAAGCGGCCTATTTCACGACAGGCTGCTTCAGAGCCATACTTTACAAAATCTTCGTAAGAAATTACCTCAGCTTTAATGAAACCTTTTTCAAAATCGGTATGAATAACACTTGCAGCTTGTGGAGCTTTCCAGCCATGACCAATCGTCCAGGCACGTACTTCCTGCACACCGGCAGTAAAGTAAGTAGAGAGGTTCAATAATTTATAAGTGCTGTGTATAAGCCTGTCCAGCGCAGGTTCTTTCATTTTATATTCTTCCATAAACATTTGCCTGTCTTCCTCACTTTCCATTTCTGCAATAGATGCTTCAATGGCGTTTGTCATAATAATTACTTCAGCACCTTCATCCTTTACGGCTTCGATCAATGCATCAGAAAATTTATTACCCGTATGCATAGACGCTTCATCTACATTGGCAACATACAAAACAGGTTTGTCCGTTAAAAGAAAAATATCTGCAATGGCAGCTTTTTCATCTTTATCTAGTTTAAGAGAAAGAATATTTTTTCCTTTCTCTAATTGGATTTTGCATTTTTGCAACACATCAAATTCAGCTTTTAGTTTTGGATCTGTCTTTAATAATTTTTCTGTGCGTTGCAATTTTTTATCTACACTTTCCAGATCTTTTAACTGCAATTCTGTTTCAATAATCTCTTTATCGCCGACCGGATTTATTGGTCCTTCGTCTCTTAAAATATTTTCATCTTCAAAGCAACGGATCACCTGTATAATGGCATCTACTTCACGGATATTTGCCAGGAATTTATTACCAAGCCCTTCACCCTTACTGGCGCCCCGAACAAGCCCTGCTATATCAACTATTTCGATCTGCGTTGGCACAGTACGGTTTGGTTTTACCAGTTCTTCCAGTTTCGTAATACGTGGATCCGGTACATTCACCAAACCTGTATTTGGCTCAATGGTGCAAAACCGGTAATTGCTTGCCTGTGCTTTGGCGCTGTTGCTTACTGCATTGAAAAGAGTTGATTTCCCTACATTGGGTAAGCCTACTATGCCTGCTTGTAATGCCATGATTTTATAAATTCTAAATTGGGAATAATAAATTCTAAAATTTAAAAATTGATAGCTTTTAAATTTTGGCTGCAAAGGTAAGGCTTGTGGTGGAAATGGTATTGATAAATGAAACGGATTTTATTTGGAACGGATTGATGCCAATTGGTATGCTGTACATCCCGATAGCTATCGGGAGTGCGACCCCGAGTTCCACTGCGTTCGTCGGGGCAAGCACAACAATGTTGACCAATGGTTTGCTGCTGGTTTCATAAAAAAAAACTAATTTCAAACCTTATTGAAGCAACTTAACTTTTAAATTCTACAACTTCATGGCACTAAGCAGGATATGGAGCGCTTTCATCATCATAGCAATTACTGTTGCTGGTATAAAATGTTTTTTCTTTGGAGATACCCACATATTTATGTGGATGGTAAGTGGTAAGGCGATTGATCCTGCAAACCCTTTAAAATTAGATGGCATTATTGAAACCTGCTGGGTGGCAGTTGATATCTGTTTGAAACTGATCGGCATCCTGGCTTTGTTCATCGGGTTCATGAATATTGCTGAAAAGGCAGGTGGCATCAGGCTTCTGAGCCGTATTGTTGGCCCGTTCTTTTCAAAATTATTCCCGGAAATACCAAAAGGCCATCCATCAATGGGGCATATGATCCTGAATTTTTCTGCTAATCTTTTAGGGTTGGATAATGCTGCAACACCGTTCGGATTAAAAGCCATGGAGAGCTTGCAGGAGCTGAATCCGAATAAAGACGTTGCTTCCAATTCGCAGATCATGTTTTTATGTTTGCATGCCGCCGGACTAAATTTAATTCCGGTGAGTGTGATTGCCGTGAGAGCGGCACAGAATGCAAGTGATCCCACAGATGTTTTTCTGCCATGTATGATCGTAACTTTTGCAGGTACGCTTGCAGCGATGATCATTGTTTCCTTTAAGCAAAAAATAAATTTATTTCAACCGGTAATTATTGGCTGGATACTCGGACTTTCTGCAGTAATTGGTTTACTGGTTTTATATGTTACAAAATTAAATGCTGCCGGTGTTCAATTGTTTTCGGGTATGCTGAGCAATGGTTTGATACTGCTTGTTTTTTTTCTAATAGTTTTGGGGGGCTTATATAAAAAGATAGATCTGTTTTCTGCATTTGTAGATGGTGCAAAAAATGGCTTTGATACAGCGATAAGGATCATTCCTTATATTCTTGGGATACTGGTAGCCGTTAGTATGCTCCGCACCAGCGGTACTTTTGATGCGGTAATAAATGGTATGAAACATTTCTTTGCAATGTTCGGTGCAGATACCCGTTTTGTAGATGGCTTACCCACAGCTTTGATACGGCCATTGAGTGGGGGAGCAGCAAGAGGAATGATGGTGAGTACGATGACAACCTTTGGCCCTGATTCCTTTGCCAGCAAGCTTTCCGGCATATTCCAGGGTGCATCGGATACTACGTTTTATGTAGTAGCTGTTTATTTTGGATCAGTAAGTATAAAAAATACACGCTACTCAATAGGTGCTATGTTATTGGCAGACCTGGTAGGCGTTTTAACTGCGATAGGGTTGGCGTATTTGTTTTTTGGGTAAGAAGATGTTTTAAAATATGACAGAGTCATTAACCCAGGTTGTTAAATAAAAAAAACTAATAGAGAATTCTTTTTAAATTTCTATGCATAAAAACATCTTAGCCAAAACCCGCAAAATAAAACCAGAAGGATACGCAAGTTAACGGTAGTCTTGTACCCTTCCATATTCCAAAAGTATATCAACTATAATTCATTTCAAATTCCTTGGCGTGTTTTGGCATATAATGGCGTGTAATGAACTATTATAAATTCTTTCTCCCCGGAATGCAGATCTATGATTATTAAACAGCCTTGCCTCTTGGAAAATAATAATAAAATTTCTCATTTCTTAAAGCCTTTTGCTTAGGTCTTGCCTAGGTCTTCTTCGGGTCTTGTTCGGGACAGTATACCCTCTTTGCGAACCAGACCTAAGGAAGACCTATGGAAGACTCCTCCCAAACCTAAGGAAGACCTAAGCAATTTATATTGTTGAGCATCGGTCAAAACATGCCATAATACGCCATTATATGCCGTTAATTTTGAAGATTGAAAACCATATAGTAATCTTGTGATGAAAAGGTGATTATCTATAACGGTTAAGTGTAATTGCTTTTTTAAATATTAGTTGTGTAGGTCAGTTACACTAAAATTTTATAAGCGTAAATAATGGAAGCATACAGAAAAGGCAGCCAATTTTTTTTGATCACCACGCCTGTTGGAAAATTGTACCAGGAAATTTCAATTAGTTATTTGCTTTTAGAAAATGAACTTTGGCAGCCGTAAAATTAAAAGCGCTTTTACTTGTATTATAAAAAAAAGCCGTATCATATTACTGATACAGCTTTTCTTATTATATTTATTTATTAATAGTTAGCGAAAGTAGTAACTCCTTTTGCGGCTAGATTACCATTATAACTACCATTAAAACTTGAAGTATAACTTCTTGAAGGTGTTAAGCTGGTAACATATCCTTTAGCAATTAAAGGAGAGGTTGTTCCGGTAGCAAATACATATAACGTATCAGTTAAAAGAGAAGGGTATGGAATAAAAGGCGTTACCTGGTTGCTGGCCACATTGCTAAAAATTGCAGTACTTCCTGTAAATGAAGGAGCTTTGACATCTGCGTTATTTAATACTGAAGTAGTTTGAAAAACCGGCGTACCTGGTATTCTTTTGAAAGAATACACATCTACGTTTGCCAAAGTATTAGGACTGTAAACAAAATTAGCAAACCTTAAACGGCAGGTGGTATCAGTTGGGATAGTGATGTCATTTAGTACCGTAAGTTGCTTTACACTCGTAATTGTGTCATAAGTAAAAATGGTATAACTCTTTCCTGCATCAAAACTTTGAGAAAAAGTAATGGGAGTTTGAGTTGTAGTATTGGATGTGTCTTTTATAGTAATAGACCTTGTGCCGTTGTTCACTAAAAATGAATAGGCTGTAGCTGGAAAAACTGCGCCGTATCCAAATATAACGCCCGAAACACTTGCGCCATCAACATACACATAATTTTTAACCGCCTTTACAGTTGCATTATATACCTGAACTTTAGCTGAATTACTAAGGTCAGAACTGGCATTATCTAAATGAGGCCTTTCTTTAGAGCAGGATGAAAAAGATAACGTCATCATTGCAGCTCCCAAGCTTGCTAGTATTATTTTTAAAAGTTTCATTTTCTAATAATTTTTTAGTTAATAATCTATGGCTGAGAGAACCAGCATTCGTAAGTATTATAATCATTGTTTAAAGCCCCAATTCTGGTCAATTCCGGAATATTATATAAATACTCAGAATTATATCTAGGCCTACACCTGTAAACATATTTACCGTTATTAGTAGATATCAGGTAATTGATAGGAGCAATAGGCGGAGTGATAAAGTTTGTGTAAACAGATTTATTTGTAACCGGGTCAAGGTCTTTATCGTAATGATATTTACGCATGTCGGCCCAAGTTTGATGGGTGCCCCAACCATACAAAGCAATATACTTTTGCAACATTATTTGTGATAAAGTCAATGCAGATGGCGAAGCAGGCACTATTGCCGGATCGGCAAGGTATGCAGCTTTCATTGCAGGTGTAAGTAAATGCGCCGTAGGCATATTAAAGTTATAGGTAGTACTCAACATATCGAAGTTAAGGCTGATGCCATTTGTGTATGCAGCTAAAGCAGTCGTCATGTCACCTTTATGATAAGCTGCCTCCGCAAGAGTAAATTGCATTTCAGAAGCTGTCATCATTGGCCATGGACTGGTGTTGCTATAAACATATTTGGCACTATCGGCAGTAGCAGTAGTTGCGTTAGCCATAGGATTTCTCCAGAAATTTTTAGGATAATCTGCGGTAGGAGTGGAAGCGGCCCCGGTTACATATTGAGACATGCCCAACCATGGATATACACCTTTAAAAGTGCCATTTGCATTTTCACTTAATAAATACCAGGCTCTTGGATCAGAAACACCGGCAAATACATCAGGGTTTGCACCAGAAACTAAATCAGCAATATAAGCTCCCTGCCTGATAGTTCCAATGTTAGAACGTGTGGTACCAAAGTAACTATTAAATCCATTGCTTGAATTTGCTCCTGAGAATGTAGCATACGCATTGTCCGCATTGGAAGTCATAGACAGATTTGTATATTTTATAACTGAATCTGCATAATGATTTGTTGTATATAATGCTTTACTGCTTAAATCGTTATAAGACCTGGCTAAAATACCGTATACAAATTTTTTCCAGTTACTAATATTACCTTTTAAAAAGTAAGCATCACTTGCAGCTAGATTTGCCGGGTTTACGTTGCCATCCGTTCTACTTAGATTGCCTAAAGCTCTAAAGCACATTGCCCTGCAACTGTCGTAAAATTCTGGTTGTGTATCATACAAAAACTGTTGAAGACTTGTATTAAATGCCTGTTTTAAAGGGGCATCACTATACTGGTTAGTTAACTCTAACCAATCCCAGGCTCTCACAGCCTGAGCTACGCCTACAAAATCCCATTTTTGTTGTTCTGTACCCCATTCTATGATCCTGTTCACATTTTGGCCATGGCCAAAATAAACTGCAGCCCATATGGCACCGGTATTATCACTGTTAATGGTACCGCCCATTTCGCCGTAGTTTTCTCCAGCAGCTGTTGAACCCCAATATTGTATATACCTGCCAAGCAGAATATCATCGGACTGTACGCCATAGTTAGTACCATTAGCAGAATTGAATGCTGTGAACCCACCAATTACGCCAGGCAATATAGTTTCAATTGGTACCACTACCGGGGCATTAGGGTTTTGATAAGCATCATTAATTTTTTTGGTGCAGGAACTCAACCCTACAAGGCCAAGAACTGCAACACCAAAAAATGATTTTAAAATAGTATGTCTCATATAATTTTTTTTTAATTGTAGAATTTGCATATTAATTAAAAACTAGCCCTTAGTCCAAAACTTAAACCTAGAGGAGTAGGGGCATTACCTAAGTCCATACCATAACCACCGACACCGCCTGTACCTGGGTTATTAGCATTTACTGCAGGATCTGCACCATAGTAATTCGTAATTAATATTAAATCGCTTCCTGTTACAAAAGCACTCAGGCTTTTTATAGCTTTTATGTGCTGCATCGTTTTCTGCGTAAATGTATAGCTTAAAGTAAGATCTCTCAATCTAAACCAGTTTACATTTTTCTGTATAAATTCTTCATCGGGTAATTGAGAATAATAGAAACTTAGATATTGTGGTACAATTGCCAATGTATTAGGTGTAGGTGTTGCAGAATTCTGACTGCCATCTGCAAGTACGCCTTTAATTGTAATTGGAGTACCTCTGTCAGTAGTTCTGCCGCTTTTACCTAATTTAGTTAGTAATTGATCGGTACCATTATAAATATCACCCCCAACTTTAAGATCCCACAAGAAACTTAATGACCAGTTTTTATATTTGAAGCTATTTAGAGTTCCTAAAGTAAAATCTGGATTTCTATCTGCAATTAGTGTATTCCCTGACTGGATAAGTGGGTAGCCGGTAGAGGGATTTATTAATATATCTCCATTTGTGCTACGCTGGTAGGTAGAGCCCGTAATTGTTCCGGTCGAATATCCACGAATTAAACCAGCTCGTGCATTAGATATATAAGTATCAGAATTGTAAAAGTCATTTAACACCCCAATAGAAGCCGGTAACGAAAGTACTTTGCTCCACATATGGTTGAAATTAAAATTAACGGTCCAGTTAAAATCTTTTTTCACAACAGGAGAAAATATTAATGTTGCTTCAATACCCTGGTTACGAAGTGACGCTGCATTTTGTGTATTTAAAATATAACCTGTTGCATAGCTAGCTCTAAAACCCTGTGCTATCTGATCAGTACAAAGCGTATTATAATAATCAACCTCTAAAGAAATCTTATCTTTTAAGAAACGCATTTCTGTACCGATATCATAAGTCTGCTGTTTTTCAGGCTTTAATTCAGGATTCGCATTTGTGAATGCATACGTATAAGTGAGCGGTAAAACAGTACTGCTAAAATTTGCACCAAAATTAGATTGGTTTGTATACGGGTCATTCAGTCTTGCAGTATTTGCTAAGGAGCCTCTTAATTTCCAATAAGTTAATATGTTCCCCTTCTTAAGTACAGGAAAGATATCGGACGCAATTAAACTTAAACTTGCACCAGGATAATTATAGTTATTATTTTTTGTAGGAATAGGGGATGCCTTTTCAAACCGGTGAGAATAGGTAAGGAATGCATAATTTTTATATCCAAAAGATACTTCCCCAAAGTAAGCCAACTCTCTGAAAATATTTAAATTAGGCAAGCCATTGGCGTTCCTTAATAAACGCCTTCTTGTGTTCGGAGCTGTATTACTGCTATCTGTACTTGTAGAGTCTAACAAGTTGGTTCCGTAAATTGCAAATTGTTTGGTTTCATAATCCTGCCACATGGTACCCACCAGTAAGCTTGTAGTTAAATCCCCAAATGTCTTTTTTGCGTTAGCAGTAATTGTATGATTATAACCTGTGTAAGTTCTGTAATAATCATCAAGGGTTCCTCCCGTAGCAGAAGTAACTATGTATGAAGCTGGATGAGTGAATACATACCCATTATCTTTATAAGTATCATATCCAAATCTTCCTGCTAAAGTCAGCCATGGAAAAGGAGTGATATCTATTCCCATAGTACTAATAAATCTGTTCAACTTATCGCCTGCATGATTGTTTTTTGCTCCCCACAATGGGTTATCGTAATCACTATTTCTGGTAGGGCTAAATAATAATAATTTACCACCTGCAGAATCCTGGTAATTACGGATGTCATTATTTGCCGGCCATTGATATAAATTTACCAGGTATCCGGAAGAACCTTTTAAAGGTTGGGCATTTTGTGCACTGATATATGCAACTGTAGGTGTTATTGTTATATACTTACCAATTTTGGTGGTATTTGATAATTTTAAATTATACTTTTTATAAGTATTAAATGGTATCACACCGCTATTGTCAAATATCTGTCCTGTAGCTCTGAATGCAACGTCTTTGTTTCCGAAATCTGCGGATAGATTGTGAGTTTGTGAAAATCCGGTTTTAAAGAAATTGTGAACATTATCAAATAGCTGTGTTCCTGGAGCCCATTTAGGACCAAATGCTGAAAACTGTACAGATGTTGGCGCTAAATTGGGTACATTATTAGATGAGCCGGGTCCATATTCATTATTAACATCAGCAAATCTTGTTATTTTCTGAAAACGGAAATTATCATCATACTGAAGATTTATTTTACCGTTGGTATTTTTTGCTTTTTTAGTTGTGATAACGATCGCACCAGAACTTGCCTGGCTACCATATAAAGCGGTTGCTTCCGGACCTTTTAATACTGATACATTTTCAATATCATTCGGGTTAAGATCAGCTATACGATTGGTATTGTCGTTTGTTCTGTTATTACCATCAGAAGCTAAACCAATACCGGAGCCTCCTTGTGAATTGGAGTTCAAGGTCTGATTATCCAGAATGATACCATCCACAACAAAGAGTGGTTGGTTAGTACCTGATATAGTATTATAACCACGAAGCACTATACCTGACGATGCACCTGCAGCACCTGTAGTAGGGGTTACAGTTAAACCTGCAACTCTTCCCTGTAAACTATTTACAAAATTTTCTCTCTGTGTTTGCTGTATTTCGCTTCCTTTTACAGTTTGCACTGAATAGCCCAGTTCACGGGCTTTCAATTTTCTATCCATGGCAGTAACTACCACTTCTTCCATTTGTTTACTTGACTGGGTCAAGGATACATTTACCTGGTCATTATCTCCAACCGTTACTTCTTTAGTTTCGTAACCGATGGAAGAAAAAACCAAGACCTGTCCCTTGGAGGCCTGGATGGAAAAGCGTCCATCCTGGTTAGACGATGTAGCCAAACGGGTGCCTTTAACCCTTACCGTTACGTCTCTTAATAGTGAGGTATTGTTTCCCTGCGTAGAAATTACGCCGGATACAGCCCTCGTTTGGGCCATCAATGGTGCTGTGTAAAACACCGCTATCCCAAAGAAGAGCATACAAAGCAGAACTTTTCTCATAGCTGTTTATTTTATTTGGTTTGTTTAGTTTTAGCTTAAAAGACCTTATAATCTGTAATACAAAAATCAGATGGATTTATTGGTAAGCAGTGCTTAATATTTAAGCATTTATAGTTTGTAAAATTAGTTTCATGTCAAATTAAAGTTAAATATTGCAGAAAACCGCATTTTTTAACCACAATTATTGCACATTATTACAAATACGTCAGAAGTACTAATGGGATTTTTTGGAACGGGCTTTAATTTTTCCTTTTTTGGATGGTGGATGCTTAAGCATTGGTTTCTTTATAATGGGTGTTGCAACCTTCGACTCTGTATCTTTTGAGGATTCAATGTCTTCCTCTGAATCTGTTTCAAAATAATTACTAAATATATTGCTTAGATCTTTTGCTTTATAAATATTGCGATTGTATTTATTACCAATTATAATTATGGTAGCATCCTCATCTAACAGGCGTACAAATGCAGCATTGCTTCCATGCCACCAACCATTGTGATAAATTAATTTTTTACCATTTGGATAATTATTCATTCGCCAGCCTAACCCGTAATTTTTTATCCCTTTCTTTTCATTACTGTAACCCGTATACGCTTGCTCAAGCGTTTCTTTTGTAAAGATCAAATTAGTTTTCAATGCTTTATCCCAGGTAAGCAGATCTTCCGGTGTGGTGTAAACATTCTTATCACCATACACATCATCCAATGCATCCATTCCAATTTGTTTTCCACGCCAATCGTAACTAGGCGTAGCGGTTGCGCTATCGCTGTGAACAAAAATATAAGTGTGTTTCATTTGTAAAGGATCAAAAAAAGTTTGCTTCATTAGTTGTGGGAATGAAATGCCGCTGACTTTTTCTGCAAGCAATGCAAGCAATGCAAAGTTTGTATTGCAGTAAGTAAAATGAGTATTTGGTTTTGTTATATTTTTTAATTCTGATTTTTTATTTACCAGGTAATCAAATACATCCTGGTTTTTCATAAATGCTTTTTTATTCCATCCCAGTTCATCCATAAAATATAAATAATTCGGCAACCCACTTCTATGATCTAAAAGTGTTCTGATAGTAACACCCGGATAATTAAATTGTGGAAAATATTTGCTGTACTCATCATCAAGTCCCAGTTTTTTATCCTGGCATAATTTTAAAATACACATTGAAGTAAATGTCTTAGAAACAGAAGCAATGTGCATGGGGGTTTCTGCAGTAATGGAATCTGTTCCGTTAAGATGAGTTGTACCTGCATATCTCTCAAAAATAATATGGCCGTTTTTTGCAACCAGCATACCACCATTAAATCCTGATCTTTTTAAAATACTGTCATACCATATTTCACTGGCATGGTTATAACGTGCACTATCTGCAGCTGATAAAGAAGATGCAGCCGGAAGCATTATCAGCGTATCCTTTAATCCGTTTTTTGAGGCAGATGAAGTAGAAGAGTGACAGGAAGAAACACAAAATAAACTGAAAAATAAAGTGGTACTAAAAGACAAATATAAAAGTTTGTGACGCCTGAAAAAAGTATCAAAAAAACAAATCGCTGATATCATATTAAAAAAAGTTTTTAAAAGAATATATTTGTGCAAAATACGATGTAATTATTATGGCAGACAAGAAAAATACCAGTTATCCAAAGGAAAAGATAAATATTCTTTTTTTAGAGAATATAAGTGAAATGGCAGTCAGGCAGTTTCAAAACAACGGATATACAAATGTAAAAAAATTAACGGGAGCTATTAGTGAAGAAGAGTTGATGAAGGCAATAAAGGATGTCCATCTGATTGGTATACGAAGTAAAACCAAAATCACTCCCCGGGTTTTAGATGCAGCTAAAAAGCTACAGGCTATTGGTTGTTTCTGCATTGGAGTAAACCAGGTAGACTTAAATACAGCTACGCAAAACGGCGTTGCTGTATTTAACGCTCCTTATAGTAATACAAGAAGTGTCGCAGAACTGGTTATTGGTACATCCATTATGCTGATCCGTAAAATACTGGATAAAAACAAGGCTGCACATGAAGGGTCCTGGATGAAAGATGCAACCGGCAGCCATGAACTCCGGGGGAAAACAATTGGCATTATCGGTTATGGAAATATTGGCAGCCAGGTCAGCGTTTTAGCGGAATCGTTAGGCTTAAAAGTTATTTTTTATGATGCTGAAACCAAGTTGCCATTGGGCAATGCTACAGATGTGAAATCTTTGAAAGAGTTATTGCAGCAATCAGATATTGTAACATTGCATGTACCGGAAATTGCCAGCACAAAGAACATAATCAATAAAACCAATTTCAAATTTTTTAAAAAGGGCGCAGTCCTGTTAAATTATGCCAGGGGGGAAGTTGTAGAATTACCTGCACTGCGGAAGGCTTTGGAAGAAGGACATTTGAGTGGTGCTGCAATTGATGTTTTCCCGGTAGAGCCAGAAAAAAATGGTGATGTATTCACAAGTGTGTTGCAGGGGTTACCCAACGTACTTTTAACTCCACACATAGGAGGTAGCACGCAGGAAGCACAAAGTAATATTGGTGAAGACGTGAGTAATAAATTATTTAATTATCTTGAAAAGGGTATTAGTACTGGTTCTCACAGTGTTCCTGCATTATCTTTACCGCCACAGGAAGGTGCACATCGTATTCTTCATATTCATAAAAATGTACCGGGAGTATTAAGCCAGATCAATACTTTACTGAGTCAAAATCATATTAATATTTTGGGCCAGTATCTTAAGACGAATGAAAGGATAGGTTATGTAGTACTGGATATTGATAAGCATTTAAGCAATAATGCAATAGAATTAATGCGTAGTGTGAAAGAAACCATCAAAGTCCGGATGCTTTATTAACTCATTTTGGAATTATTTGAAAGCGGCTTTTTAGGCCGTTTTTTTGTACCTATTAGACGAACGGATTAATCAATTTCTTTATTTTCAGTATTTATTGAAAATTTAGTAAATTTGCAAAATAAACATACAACAATGAAAGTTATAATAATAGGAGGAGGCTTTGGAGGATTAAAACTGGCGAGAGAACTAACTAATACGGACGGCGTTGAAGTTATTTTGATAGATCGTTTTAATTTTCACCAGTTTCAGCCGCTGTTTTACCAGGTGGCAACCGCCGGCCTTGATGCAAGTAACATTTCTTTTCCGTTACGCAAGGTTTTTCATGGCAGTAAAAATGTTCGATATCATATGGCAGAAGTAAAGGAGCTCGACCTTAAAAATAATACGGTTATAACTGATGTTGGAGATTTTGAATATGACAAACTTGTTATTGCTACTGGTGCAGATACTAACTTTTTCGGAAATACTCTGATGGAACAAAATGCTTTTCCGATGAAGAGTACGGTGGAAGCTTTACAGTTACGCTACCGATTGTTACGCAACTTTGAAGACGCTACCATGAGTACAAACCAGGAAGATCTGCAAAGGTTTTTAAATGTGGTAATAGTAGGTGGAGGGCCAACTGGGGTTGAATTAAGCGGGGCGATCGCAGATATGCGGCGGTTTGTTTTGCCAAAAGATTATCCTGAACTTGACTTTAGTAAAATGAATATTTACCTTATGGAAGGTACCGGAAAAACATTAGGGGCGATGTCAGAAAAAAGCAGTGAAGATTCCAGGAAATACCTGGAGCGTTTAGGCGTTGTAGTTATGACAAATACGATCCTGAAAGACTATGATGGCAGAACGGCAGTAATGCAGGATGGGCAAAAGATTGAAACGGCGATGGTAATATGGGCTGCAGGCATTAAGGGAAATGTACCACAGGGAATAAATCCAGAATTGATCGTAAAAGGTAACAGGATAAAAGTAGATCGTTTTTCCAAAGTTTTAGGCACAGATAATGTGTATGCTGTTGGGGATGTTTCTTATATGGAAGAGCCCGCTTATCCAAAAGGTCATCCGCAGGTTTCGCCGGTGGCAATACAACAGGCAGATAATTTGCAGAAAAATTTTAAAGCCATCCTCAAAAATAAGCCATTAAAAGAATTTAAATATTTTGATAAAGGCACGATGGCTACAGTTGGGCGCAAGCTTGCTGTTGTTGACCTTGCAAAACCTAAACTCCATTTCAGAGGTTTCATCGCATGGCTAATGTGGATGGGATTACACCTGGTGCTTTTGCTGGGGGTTAAAAACAGGTTTTCTATTTTTTTAAACTGGGTTTATAATTATTTTACAAGAGATCAGAACCTTCGCCTCATTTTTAAAGCATTTTACAAAGAAGGAAAACAGTCATGAAAAAACCATTTTTGCAGGCTGAATGGAATAATCTGATCATGGTGAATTATGTGATTGATCCAGCATTACTGCTTCCTTATCTTCCGGCTCATACAGAACTGGATGTGTACAAGGGCAATGTATATGTAAGTGTTATTGGGTTTATGTTTGAAGAAGTTAAATTATTGGGTTTCAAAATTCCTTTTCACGTAAATTTTGAAGAAGTAAACCTTCGTTTTTATGTAAGGCATTTTCACAATAGCCAATGGAAAAGAGGCGCCGTCTTTATAAAAGAGATCGTTCCAAAATATGCTATCACATTCGTGGCAAATAACCTTTACAGGGAAAAGTATAGTTGTATGCCGATGAAGCACTCACTCGTAAAAAATGAGGATTCACTATCCATATCTTATGGATGGAAATATAAAAATAAATGGAACACCATGGAAGCTACAGTGGGTGTAAATACTGTACCAATGGAAGAAGATAGTGAAGAACAATTTATAGCAGAACATTATTGGGGATATTCAAAATATAATAATAGCACAACCTTTGAATATGAAGTTTTGCATCCCTCCTGGCAAGTATATCCGGTAAAAGATTATGCACTGGATTGTGATTTTGAAAAGCTGTATGGAAAATCATTTGCCTTTCTTGCAGATCAAAAGCCTTCCTCTGTTTTTGTTGCAAAAGGTTCCGAAATATCCATAATGAACAAACGAAGATTATAATTTTTCAAAACGCTGTAACAAATGCTTTGCACGACTTTTAAATGCAGCGGTTCGTAGGGACATTTGATCTTCGATCAATAATTTTATTTCAGGGATTATTTCCGGATATACATTGGCTAAATTTCCCAATACCTTTAGCGAAAATGCTTTCACTGCTACTGCTTCTGTAGGCGAAGCGACATATTTAAAACAGATTTCCATTATTTCGCCCTGGTATTTTTCAGGAATATTAACATCCTGTAACAGCCTTATGCTATTGCGTTTTACGGCATTGTGTAAATTTTCTTTCTGTAAATTTTTTATTAAGTCAGCAAAATGTTTATTGAAAAACTCCGGATGAGCTATTGCACTATAACTCATAGGCCAGCCGGCTCTTTGTACTACCCGGTATTCATCATTAATAAAAAGATTAAATAATTCATCAAATCTTTTTTGAGATTTACCTACCCAGGCTACAATCTTATCACATTGGGCTTTGGAATGTTCTTTTAAAATTTCTTCTCTCAGGTTCATTACCAAATTTTATATAGCTAAACTTTGTAAGGCTTTTAAAGTAAGTGTTACTTCTTTTTCATCTACCGAAACGGCTTGTAAATTTTCATTCATTGATGGAGAATTATATTCCATTTTACTTTTTACCAACATTCTTGCAGAAGTGTGAAACTCAACTGTAGCTGTCTTTTCAGCTATTTCAATAATATTATTTGAGCGTACACCACTGCCGGGCATTATTATAATTCTTTCTGCCGCCTGTTTTACCAAATTGGCAATAGTTTCTGATCCATCCATTACGTTTGGTTTCAATCCGGAAGTAAGAATTCTTTCACACCCAATTTCAATTATATCTTCCAGCGCTTGCACGGCATCGTTAGTCCTGTCAAATGCCCGGTGAAATGTAACGCCCATCGGGTAAGCAATATTTATAAGCTGGCTGCATCTTTTCTTATCTACAGTTCCATCTGCATTGAGCATCCCAATCACTACACCATCGCATCCAATTTCTTTACAGAATTTCACATCTATTTTCATTATTTCAAACTCCTCATCGCTATATAAAAAATCTCCAGCTCTGGGACGGATAATTGGGTATATATCAATACTCGTTTTTTCTCTTGCTTCTTTTATAAAACCATAAGAAGCTGTCGTGCCGCCATCTCCGGGGTTATCGCATAGTTCAATTCTTTGTGCACCGCATTGTTCTATTGCAATGCAACTTTGTATGTTAAATGCGATTACTTCCAGCTTGTAAGACATTGAATTGTTGAATTATTGAATTGTTGAATTGTTGAATTATTGAATTGTTGAATTGTTGAATTGTTGAATTGTTGAATTGTTGAATTGTTGAATTGTTGAATTGTTGAATTGTTGAATTGTTGAATTGTTGAATTGTTGAATTGTTGAATTGTTGAATTGTTGA
>JBDSIB010000034.1:0-101175 GCA_039918155.1 Ferruginibacter sp. | reverse complement strand
GAATGTGGTTAATAATTTCTTTTACAGCAGTTTGCCTGGAATTGCGACACGGGGTCGTTTTAATCCCTTTCTTTTTAAAGGGACCGTTTTCAGCGCCGGCGGTTATTCAGCCTTATATGGCCAGGCGCTTTCTGCAGCTTTAATATTAGAAAGTACAGATCTGCCTGAAAAAACAGAAGCCAGCCTTAATTTTTCGGTAATTGGCGGCGGCGGCGGCATTCAGAAATTATCAAAAGATAAAAAATCTTCCTGGGGTGTATCTTATAATTATACCAACCTGGCCCTGGCTTTTGCAGTGATAAAACAAAAACAGGATTTTTATAAAATACCTTTATATCACCAGGGAGATGCGAACTTCCGCATCAAAACAAAGCATGGCGGCTTGATAAAATACTATGGTTATGTAAGTTGGAACAGAACAGGAATCAAAAACCCGGATATTGATTCGATGAATTTAAAAGACGCTTTTGATATTGAAAACTTAAACACCTACCAAAATTTAAGCTGGAAAGAAAATATCGGCAATGGCTGGAAATTTAATACAAGTCTCAGCTTTAGTACAAACAAAGATGATATTAAAAGCGAATTACAGGATGCTGATAATAATAAACAGGTAATCACGAATCCGGCAGGATATGCTTTTAAAAATTTTGCTTTAAAAAATAAAGACAGATACGCACAGGCAAGAGTAGTGTTTGAAAAAAGATTGAAAGGATTAAATACTATTCGTTTTGGTGGGGAGCAATTTTATAATGATGAAAAGGCAACTTATACTTTATACGATGGATTAAAATATGATAACATCGTAAAGGATAATTTGTCTGCCGCTTTTGCTGAGACAGACGTTTACATTACAAAAGATATTGCCGCAAAGATCGGAGTCCGCCTGGAATATTCTTCTTTAATGCAAAGATGGAATGCAGCACCAAGAATTTCTTTTGCTTATAAATTTAAAGATAACAGCCAGGCATCTTTTGCTTATGGTATATTTTACCAGAAGCCGGAAACAAAATACCTGCCTTCGATCAATCCAAAATTAGATTACGCTAAAGCGACACATTATATTTTACAATACCAGAAGCTTAGCAATAACCGCACTTTCCGTACAGAAATATTTTATAAAAAATACAATAACCTTTATAAAACAGCAGCTGATAATAATGGAAGAGAAGTGGCAGCTGCAAATAATGGCTTTGGTTATGCAAAAGGGATAGAAGTTTTCTGGAGAGATAAAAAATCAATTAAGAATCTTGATTACTGGATGTCTTATTCATACCTGGATACAAAAAGAGATTTTCTTAATTTCCCATTTGAAATGACACCGAATTTTGCTGCAAAGCATACAGCATCTTTAGTGTTGAAAAAATTTGTACTACCTTGGAAAACCGGTTTTAATGCCAGCTATAATTTTGCCACCGGTAGGCCTTATTATAATCTTGTGTACGATAATACACAACAAAAATACACTGTTGCTGATGCAGGAGAAACTATCAATTACAACAACCTTAGCTTTAGTATAAACTATTTGCCACACCTTGGTGATACAAAAAGGAAATCATATATAGTATGGGTAGTATCATTGAGCAATGTACTGGGGCAAAAACAAATCTATACTTATAACTATGGTACATTGAGTGCCAATAAGGAGGCAGTAACGCCACCGTCTAAACGTTTTTTATATATCGGTTGTTTTTTAAGCTTTGGTATAGACAGATCACAGGATGCAATTAATAATAATTTATAAAAATAAAATTTAAAAAAATAAAAACATGAAAAAGATAATCTTAAGTACAGCTTTCATCATTTCCTCTTTAATGTTGTTTGCACAAAGTGAAAAATATGTGGCTGCAATGAAAACAAATATTGCTGCAATTGACAATGCTTTTAAATCTCCGGCAGACCTTGTTTCGCTGGCAAATAATTTTGAGCGTATTGCTTTAGCGGAAAAAAATCAGTGGTTGCCATATTATTACGCTGCATTTTTGCAGGTAAATAGTGGTATAATGCAAACAGATAAAGAGAGTTGCGATGCTATTGCTGATAAGGCAAATGTTTTGCTGAATAAAGCTGATTCTTTATCGCCAAATAACTCTGAAATAAGTTGTGTAAAAAGTATGATAGCTGTCTGCCACATGCTTGTAAACCCAATGCAGCGTTTTATGGAGTATGGGCAGCAAAGTTCTACCGATTTGCACGATGCAATGACACAGGATCCAACAAACCCACGTCCGTATTATCTTACAGGGCAGACATTAAGAAATACACCTGAGAATTTTGGAGGGGGTTGTAAAGCTGCTACAGAACAAATGAATATTGCTTTGCGAAAATATGCAACATTTAAACCAGCGTCTGACCTGTCACCAAACTGGGGCATGGAAAGGGCTCAAAAAATGGTTGATGAGTGTAAATAAAAGAGTGTTTATAAAATAATTAATTATCATGGAAGACAAAGAGTTTTCATACGAAGAAAGTATCAAGTTGATTGATAGTATGATAAAAAAAGCAAAGAGAAGCTATGTTACAAAAGGTACAGCTTCCATTGTTTGGGGGATTTTAATTGTTATTTGCAGCCTTGTTACCTGGGCACAGTTACAGTTCTCTTTCAATATGGAATTTGATATCTGGCTGCTTGTTTTTGTAGCGTTGATCTTACAGATATATTTTTCTATCAAAGATAAAAAGCAGAGAAAATTTCAATCGCTGGATGAAAATGCAATCAGTTATGTATGGACAGCTTTTGGCATTGCTATTTTTATTATGTCTTTCTATAATTCCAAATATGGCAGCAATGAAAGCAGTACTCTATTTATGATATTATATGGCATTCCTACTTTTATAACCGGTGGTGCCGTAAAATTTAAGCCAATGATAATTGGCGGTATTATTTGTTGGGTATTCAGTATTATATCAGTATTTACTGAGGCTAAAATAGATATGTTGCTTATGGCAGGTTGTGGCTTGTTTGCATGGCTTATTCCCGGTATTATTTTATGGAGAAGATATCAGAAAAGAAAACTGGAACAAGATGGAATTTAAAGAGCTCGATCCTATATTGCACTCACAGCTACGGTTAGCTGTAGTAAGCCTGCTTATTAGTGTTAAAGAAGCAGAGTTTACTTTTATTAAAGAAAAAACCAATGCTACTGCTGGTAACTTGAGTGTGCAATTAAATAAATTAAAAGAAGCTGGTTATGTAGAAATCACAAAACAGTTTAAAGATAATTATCCGCAGACTTTATGTAAAATTTCTACTAAAGGGGTAGATGCTTTTGAGCAATACGTAAAAGCTTTGCAATCTTATATGAATCCTTAAAATGAAGTTTATATAAATAAAAAATGCCGGTGATAAGCCGGCATTTTTATTTGGTGTTATTTTATGGATTATTTCCAAACAATCAGTTTGGAACTGAAACTCTCGTTATTTACGATCATTTTTACTGTGTACATACCTTCACTTAATTTTACAATATTGTTTATAGCAATACTGTTATTGCCCGTAAGTACATTTGCCTGTTGTTGCATTACTGCTTTACCCGCTGCATCAAAAACAATTATCTGTGCTTGTCCAGCTTTATCAGCATTAAATCTTATTTGTGCATTTGTAGATGCAGGGTTGGGAGTGATAAGAAAATCATTTGCTCTTGCTACAGAAACTTTTACAGTAACAACGTTTGAATACTTGAAGCTTGCATCTTTATCTACTATTCTTAATTTGTAATAAAGTACTGTCGCACCTGAAGGAATGTTATTATCCTGGAAAGTATAATTTTGTTTTGATAAGTTGTTTCTAGAAGTCATAGTGCTGATCGTTTGAAAATCGGTACCGTTTACGCTACGTAAAACTTCATATTTAGCAAGATTAATTTCCTGCTCAGTTGACCAGTTTACATTTGCAACACTGTTATTATAATTTACTGAGAAAGCAGTAAGTGTAACAGGCAATGGTGCAGCAGATGGAAGACTAAAGCAACCAAATTTTGAACCGTACTGACGTGCAGGTTTACCTTGGCTAACTGTGTATGGGGAAGCTGGTTTATAATCGTAGCCCATTCTGAAACTTACAGAAGAAGCCGGAATAGCATAAACAGATTTTTCAATAACCTGTGAACATCTTGAAATGCCATCTCTTTCTATGGTACTGCCATATGTTAATCTCCAATTGTCGCCCAGGTCATTCACCATACCACCACTTGAAAGTTCTGTACCGACTGCGCCATAGTTTAATAAATCAGTAAGCGTAATACTTGGCATTTTTACGGCGCCCATTTCTCTAAAATATCCGTTGCTCCCAATTTTATATCCATCCATATCAAAATGAAGAAAATTCAGATTAGCAACCGGAACAGGAAGAGAAAGAACCGGCGGTAATGTATTAGCAACATAATGCAGGTAAAAAGTAACCGTAAATTGTACATATCCTGATTTTGCAGCATTTACTAAATCACTGCTTGCGCCGATCTTTGGTGAAAACAAAGCCGCTTGTGTGCCAGCAACACCCGTTTCATCTGCTGCATTATCATCATCAAATGATAACAATGTTGCATTTGAATTACCGTCGATAGTAATAATTGCATCTAAAGCTCCGATACCGCTTGTTACATTATTAAATTTATATTTAGAACCATTTGCTAAAGCAGCACCACTTACAAGCTGTGCATTTGTAAAAGAAGTAACAGGGCTTGCGCCGTTACATACATCAAAACCGGTAATTGTACATTGAGCGAAAGATTGTGCAGATAATACTACTGCGAAAAAAAGAGTAAAAATTTGTTTCATTTTCTTGTGTTTGTGGGGTGTAATAAATTATTTATCAATTAATTTATCACAGGAACTGGCTTGGTTTCCGGTTCAACACAGAATAAATATAGCAGCGGTAAGCAGCTTTTGGGGATTAATATTTCCTGGTTTTTAAATCAGGAGTAATTGTTAGAGGTATAAGCGAGGACAAACATAAAAGTATATTTTCGTAATTCATAGTAATTTCCACATTTTTTTTAAAAAAAGTTTCTTTACCTCGATTTTTCTCACCGTAAATTTGCACAATGAGCACCATGTTAGAAGTAAAAAATCTATCCAAAAAATTTACGAATATACAGGCAGTAAATAATCTATCATTTACTGTAAATCAAGGAGATGTGTATGGTTTTTTAGGCCAGAACGGGGCTGGAAAATCTACTACCTTACGTATATTGCTGACCCTGATAAAAGAAGACTCCGGAGAAATAAATTTTTTTGGAAAAAATCTTAAAAAAAACCGGATTGAGGTGCTAAAACAGACCGGAGCGGTAATAGAACGACCGGATCTATACAAGTATTTGTCCGCATACGACAACCTTTCCATCTTCGGAAAAATGAGCAAAGTGCGTATTTCCCGCAAACTTATAATGGATCAACTGGCAATGGTGGGCCTCGAAGATAGAGCTAATGATAAGGTAAAAACATATAGCCAGGGAATGAAACAACGGCTTGGTATTGCAACTGCATTAATCCATGACCCGAAACTTATCATACTGGATGAACCTACAAATGGTCTTGATCCTCAGGGGATTGCAGATATGAGGAGGTTAATCAGTAGTCTAAGTAAAGAAATGGGGAAAACAGTAATTGTATCATCTCATTTGCTGAATGAGATAGAACAAATAGCGAATCGAATGATCATTATCCATAAAGGTAAAAAAGTAGTGGAAGGAGTAGTAGCCGAACTTTTAGACCCCGGTAAAACAATTGTAACATTTGAAACCACAGACAATAGACTGGCTGTAGAGCAGTTGAGGGGAGCAAAATGGGAAGGGATGTCAGAAGATACTGATGGTTTTCTTCGCCTTCAAATGAACAAAGTAGAAATACCCTTGTTAGTTAATACACTTTCTGAAAAAGGAGTAGGAATTCTGTCTGTACAACCCCGCCATTCGCTGGAGGATTATTTTTTATCACTTACAAATACAGAGCATTATGTGGAGCCTGTTGCAGATCGAGTTATATAAAATCTCTAAACGGCCACGCACATATATTGCATTTGCCGCTATAACTGCTATTGTATTAATTTTTCAATTTGCTTTTAAAGCAGATGGCAAAAGTTACATGAACTTAATGCTGCAAAGTGTGCAGGATAGTTTTGATATGGACAAATCAAAAGCTATCAACGGGTATTTTATGTGTTATATAATATTGAACACTTTACTGATACAGGTACCGATATTGGTTGCTTTGGTGGCAGGAGATGCAATATCCGGAGAAGCAAATATGGGTACACTTAGGCTCATCCTTACAAAACCTATCAGCAGAACACAGATCATACTCGTAAAATTTGCAGCTTCTTTTATTTTTACCATAATGCTGCTCGTATGGATGGCGATCACCGCACTGTTTTTAAGTCTACTCATTTTTGGCGCAGATGATATGCTTATTTTCCGGTCAAAGGGAGATGAATCACAGATATTGCAGATAACAAAAGATGATATAATGTGGCGTTATTTTGCCGCTTTCTGTTATGCCGCTGTCGCCCTTACTGTAATTGCCGCCTTGGCGTTACTACTTTCTGTATTTGCAGAAAACTCTATCGGCCCTATTATTGCAACTGTTTGTATTGTGATTGTTTGTACTGTTATTTCAAATATAAGTGTACCGATCATTGATAAAAATGTAAAACCCTTTCTATTTACGTCTTACCTGGTAGGGTGGAAAGGTTTTTTTTACATTGGTACCAATGCTGATGGGCAACCAATAAAAGGAAGTATTGAAAATTGGCCTGCAATCAGGAACAGTTTATACATATTATTCGTACATATTTTTTTATTACTTGGAATCACCGTTGCGGTTTTTAAACGCAAAGATATTCTAACCTAAATTTTACCTGAATGAAAACATTCACTCTGTTATTCTTTTTTATAATTGCACTTTTCCCTTGCTTAAAGGCGCAGGACGTAAATGCACTTGTGCAAAAAACGAAAGCAAAAATTGAAACGGTAAAAGATTACCAGGCCTCCGGCAAAATGAAAACGAACGTAGCTTTTTTAAAAGTCCCTGTAGCTAACGTGAAGATCTATTTTAAAAATCCGGATAGGCTGAAAATAAAAAGTGAAAAAGGAATTTCATTTATCCCGAAAGGTGCAGTAAGTATAAACTTAAATAGTATGCTTGCAGATAATAAATACACTGTTATAGATGCGGGTGTAGATAAGATAAATGGAGTAGCAGTAAGGGTTGTAAAATTATTACCGCTGGATGATAATAGCGATGTTGTTTTAAGCACATTGTATATTGATGAAGCAAATGCATTAATAAAAAAAGCAAAAACAACCACCAGGGATAACGGCACTTATGAACTTGAAATGTCTTACGGTAAATATGCAGCATTAGGTCTTCCGGATAAGATCATTTTCTCTTTCAATACTAAAGATTACAAACTGCCAAAAGGAGTAACTTTTGATTTTGATGATGGTACAGCTCCTGCACCAACTACTAAAACGGCTAACAGAAAAGGAAGAGCGGAAATTACTTTTAGTAGTTATATTATTAATAAAGGAGTAGCAGATTCCATATTTCAGTAGAATTTTCTTTCTAAACCAATTCCTTTCTTAACTCCTTTGCTGTTTTTGAACTTCCATCATGGCTCCAGCCCGGTGGCATCAGCATGTATTTTATTTTTGCAAGAAAAGGAGTTTTTTTTCTCATGTCCTTGCCTAAACTTTGCCATTCATGAAAAATTATTTTAATAGGATTGTCAGGGTTATCAACTGGTTTTGTAAGTCCATATTTTATAGGATCTGTTGGTAACTCTGCCTGGAAGGTTCCAAACATTTTATCCCAGATGATAAGGCACATTCCCATATTTTTATCAAGATACCTTACGTTGCTTGCATGGTGAACCCTGTGGTGGCTGGGGCTTACAAATACTGCTTCGAACCAGCGGGGCATTTTCTGTATATATTTTGTATGTACTAAAATGCCATAGGTTTGAGTAATAGAATACATGAACACTATATCCAGGGGATGAAAACCAAGGAAAGCAATAGGCACAAAATATATGAAACGATACACCGGTTGAAAAACGGAAGAGCGGAAACCGGTCGTTAGATTAAACTCTTCAGAAGAATGATGTGTAACATGAACCGCCCAAAATAAACGGCAATAATGATCTACACGGTGCTCTATATAAAATGCAAAATCTTCCAAAAAAAACAAAGCGATCCAATATATGTATGGATTCTGAACCTGGAAAAAATGGTGATGATAACTCCACATTAAAACGCTGATATAAAAAAGCCACCGCAGTAAAAGATCAAGGCCTCCGTTTATCAGCGATAAATATATATTCTGTATGGTGCCTTTAAAAGTGTAAAATTTCTTCGCCCGCCAATTGCTCATTAATATCTCTGCCCCTATAAGTATTACATATAGCGGAACTGACATTAGTAAAAACCAGGTTTCCCGGGATGATGATTGCATAGAAAAAATATGAGTGTTAACTTATACCACCATTATCTCTTTTTCTTTTGCAGCAAGGTGTTTTTCTACAAGAACGATATATTTATCAGTTGTATTTTGAGTTTCAAGTTCTGCATCTTTAGCTGCATCTTCACTTAATCCGTCTTTCTGTAATTTCTTTATATTTTCAATGCAATCTCTCCTGATATTACGAATAGATATTTTCGCATTTTCTCCTTCCGCATTGCAACGCTTTACCAATTCTTTTCTTCGTTCTTCAGTAAGGGGCGGAAGAAAAAGCCTGATAGTAGTACCATCATTTTGTGGATTGATGCCAATGTTAGCTGCAATAATAGCTCTTTCAATTACCTGCAGCATATTCTTTTCCCATGGCTGCACAGTTAAAGTGCGTGCATCCATTGCCGTAATATTGGCTACCTGGCTAATCGCAGTAGGATTGCCATAGTAATCGGCCATAATACCATCCAGCATGTTTGGAGAGGCTTTGCCGGCCCGTATTTTTGTAAGTTCTGTTTCAAGGTGGTTAAGGGCTTTTCCCATTGTTGCCACTGTCTCTTCTAAAATAATATTGAGTTCGTCAGACATAATATAAATATAATTGCGTGCAAATCTATTAAAATCTGCCGTTATACAATGTTACAAATAAAGTTAAACTTAAATAATTCAGGAATTAGATCTCACTATTCTACTTCTGCAGTTTCAGCTACCAATGAGAGAACTTTGTGAGATTTAATAAATTCAGGTTCGCTGACTGTTTTAATAATAGCAGATTTACTTGTTTTCTGCCGCAGGTAATATACGAGACCTATAAGGCTAAGACTAATAGATAGTAATGTGCCGATTATTATAGTAGTATCAAAATGACGCATTAAGAATGCTATTGCAATAAACCCGATAGTAGCTATCACGCAAGTAAACGTGATTTTTTTATGCGAAAAACCAAGGTCAAGTAAAAAATGATGAATATGAATTCTGTCGGGACTGAATGGAGAACGCCTGTCTAAAATCCTTAAACCAAATACCCGTAAAGTGTCAAATAATGGAATCATTAGTATTGCGAATCCAATTGCCGGCGATGCATGAATAGGTACGACTGCATCAACGGCACCGGCGATATTTATAAACTTTATTACAAGAATAGAGTTGATAAGCCCTAATAGCAATGAGCCTGTATCGCCCATAAAAATTTTGGCAGGGGAAAAATTATAAATAAGAAAACCTAAAATGCTCCCTGCGAGTGAGAAAGCCATTACCCCATATGTAATTTGTCCTGCATAAAAAAAGTAACTTCCAAATGTAATAGTAGTAATTAAACCCAAGCTTCCTGCAAGACCATCCACTCCATCTATTAAATTAAATGAATTCGTAATAACTATAATAGTAAAGAATGAGAAAATAACACTTGCATAGTAAGGGATCTCATTAATACCTAAAAATCCGTGCATATTACTGATAGAGACACCACCGAATTTTATAAGGATACCTGCTGCTATTACCTGGCCAACGAATTTTTTGCTGGCGGATAATATCATTACATCATCTTTTAAACCCAGGAAGAAGATTACGATGGCGGCAGCAACAAAATATTGAAATTCGTGATTAACTCCGGCGGGAGTACCTAAGAGACTGGCTACGATAAACCCCGCAAAAATACCCAGGCCACCCAGTGTAGGGATAACCGTTTTGTGCACTTTTCGTTCATCAGGTTCGTCAAACAGTTTTTTTGCTTTAGCCACCTGTATAATTACAGGAATGGCGAAGAACGTTATAATAAACGATAGGGCGGTACTAAGTAAAATATTATCCATGCAAGAGGTTTAAATAAAACCAGGTGTTATACAAATGTATTAAATATGTTTTGTAGAAAGAATTTTTACAGTTATTAATTGGTTATCCTTTCAGATATCTGATTCTGTAACAAACATTAAACCAATTTTTTTAACTGGTATATTTATAAAATAACGGGCTTTTAAGGAACTTATTATAAAACTGTGGAATTTCTGCTGCTTTTTCTTTTGAATGTGCCATGTTTTAAAGTAGGTTTGCAGTTCAAAATAAAATAACCCACTAAAAATTTCAGGAATGAGTAATCTTAAGGATATTGCCACCCAGATGCGTAGAGATATTGTAAGAATGGTTCATGCTGTACAAAGCGGCCATCCAGGTGGGTCTTTGGGCTGTGTTGAATATCTTACAGCACTTTATTTTGATGTAATGAAGCACAATCCTGATTTTAAGATGGATGGTATTGGGGAAGATCTGTTCTTTTTAAGCAATGGCCATATTTCTCCGGTGTTTTATAGTGCTTTGGCCCGTAGCGGTTACTTTCCGATAGAAGAATTAAATACATTTAGAAAATTAAACAGTCGCCTTCAGGGGCATCCTACTACACACGAGCATTTACCAGGCGTTAGAGTTGCCAGCGGATCTTTAGGGCAAGGGATGAGTGTGGCTATTGGTGCAGCACTGGCAAAAAAACTGAATAATGATGATAATACTGTCTACTCGTTACATGGAGATGGAGAATTGGACGAAGGGCAGAACTGGGAAGCAATCATGTTTGCCGGGGCGAAAGGAGTTGATAACTTAATATCTACGATAGACTGGAATGGCCAGCAGATTGATGGTACAACCCAGCATGTACTAAATACTGATAGTTTGCATGCAAAGTTTGAAGCCTTTAACTGGATAGTGATGGAAATGGAAGGCAACGATATGGATGCAGTAGTTGCAGGATTACAAAAAGCAAAGACGTTGGCAGGAAAAGGAAAGCCGGTAGTTATTTTGATGAAAACAATCATGGGCAAAGGAGTGGACTTTATGGAAGGAAAACATGAATGGCACGGAACTGCTCCAAATGATGAGCAGTTAAAAGATGCCCTTGCACAATTGCCAGAAACGTTGGGGGATTATTAAGGAGTTTGTAAGAAGTAAAGTATAAGAAATATATAAAGTAAAAAGCCGGTCTTCAATTTTTGAAGACCGGCTTTTTTTGTGGAATGCTTATTTGCCAAATACTTTGTATTACTCTATATACTCATTACTTTTCAGCCTACCGCAATTCTATCGGTTGCCGGGAAGCCCTATACGCAGGAAACCAGGAAGCAATAAATGCAATAACAATAGCGGTGACACCTACCAATATAAAATCAGTTGGAACAAATTTTACCGGGAAATAATCTATTAAAAAAGAGCCACCCTGTAGTTTGATAAATTTATATTTTATCTGTGCCAGGCAAATGAGTACAGCCAATGAAATGCCGCATCCTGCGCCTATACTACCTAATAGCAATCCTTCACTCAAAAATATTTTTTGAATAACAGTTTTACTACTCCCCATACTTTGTAGTATACTGATGTCTTTATTTTTTTCCAGCACCAGCATGGTAAGGGCACTTACAATATTAAATGCTGAAATGATCAATATCAAAGTGAGTACAGCATAAATAGCCCATTTTTCCATACGCATAGTACTGTACAGGTTCATATTTTGCTCATACCTTGATTGCACTAAATAATTTGCGGGCAATAATTTTTGCAATGCTTTTTTTTCATCTTCAATATTCGAACCTTCTTTTAATTTTATTTCTGCAGCAGAATATTCGTCTGCACCAAAACCCATCTGATTTTTAATAAAATCAATATTGGTCAATGCATAGTTATTATCAAAATCCTGCTGAATAGAAAATACACCAGCCGCTGTAACATTCCCTTCGCTTAAAGATGAAAAAGGATCAGATGTTGTGAGTGATTTTTTGGGTAAAATAATGGTAAGTGTATCGGTTGCGTATGCCGGGTTTGTGTTAATCGCTGCTGCATTTTGTATTCCGCTTCCAGCAATAATAGTTGGGTTATCAAGCGTTCCGGTATTAAAATTTCCGGATACAATTTTAGCGGGTACGCCACTTACTTTTTTAAAGTTACTGTCCACCCCTTTTAATTGTACCACTGTTTGTGCATCGCCATTTTTCAGTAATGCTTTGTCTTCTGCTATCATGGAAATAGCTTGTATAGCCGGCTGCTGTTTTATCTGCTGAATTTGCGATTGGGTTAAAACAAATGTCTTACCCTTTGCAGGTGTAATTTTAAGATCTGTATAAAAAGAAGAGTAGAGAGATTTAACAAGATCTTCAAAGCCATTGAAAACACTTAATACCAAAACCTGGCAACAGGTTGCAAACGCAATTACGCCTGTAGTAACCCACGCAATTATATTAATAGCATTGGCAGTTTTTTTTGCTTTAAAATATCGCCAGGCAAACTTTAAATACATTGGAAATTTTCAGAGATTCTAAAGGTTTTAAAAATGTAAGGCGTGTAGAAATTCCGAGATATAAATTTACTATTCAACCATATACCCATCAACTAGCCGCCCTTCTTTTCGTCGTCTTTCTTTATATCCTTAAATATCTGATCCATTTTATCTACATAGTCAAGCGTGTCATCAATATAAAAACTCAACTGCGGCATACTCCTCAACTGATGCCTCACTCTTGAAGTGAGTTCTTTCTTTATTTCCCACTGTCTTTCTTCAATATTTTTTAATGTTTCTACGGGATCTTTTACTTTAAAAAAACTGCAATAAATCCTTGCATCAAAAAGATCGGGGGTAATTTTTACAGAAGCAATAGAAACCATGCCGCCATCCATCATAGAAAGGCCGAGTTTTTGAAAAATTTCGTTTAATTCTTTTTCCAATACCGCAGCCACTTGTTTTTGTCTTTTACCTTCCAGCATGTGTTTCAATTTTAATAGCTGTAAAATTAGTTACTTTGCCGTTTCTACGCATATTTATTAAAATGAAAAGATATTCAAGGGTTTTTACTTATTTAAAAGATTACTCCGGATCGGTGTTGTGGTATTTTGTTACAGTGGTTCTGTCAATTATATTTTCTATTTTATCGCTGGGTATGCTTTTCCCATTTCTGCAATTACTTTTTAATAAGGAAGGTAGCGTAGGTAATATGGCGAAGCAATCAACCAATCCTGTTATTGCTTGGGTAAATGCCCATCTTAATTATTTAATAAGTAGTGGAGATCAGTTTTATGCATTGGGTATTGTTTGTGTACTCATCATCCTTTCTATTTTTCTAAAAAATCTCTTTGTTTATTTATCTGCCAGGATTTTGGGACCTGTAAAAAACAATATTGTAAATCGTTTTCGCATTGATCTATATGATAAGATCTTAAAACTGCCTATTGGGTATTTTACGGAGCAGCGCAAAGGAGATTTGATGAGCCGCATGACAAATGATGTGAACGAAGTAGAAAGTTCTGTTGTAGGAACTTTAGAAGGTTGGGTAAAAGATCCGCTTGCCATCATTATTAATTTAACGGTGTTATTTTATTTAAGTCCACGCCTTACTTTTTTTATATTAATATGTATTCCGATCATGGGTTTTGTAATTGGAAGAATTAGCCGGTCATTAAAAAAGCAATCCACCAGGGTTGCTACCAAAAGCGGCGAAACAATTTCTGCAATTGATGAAACACTCGGCGGCTTAAGAGTTATAAAAGCCTTTAATGTAGAAGGATTACTCCGCAATAAATTTTTTGCAACAAGCAATGAATTACTGGATGCCCGGAACCAGATCGGTTACAAACGTGACATGGCCTCGCCAATGAGTGAGCTGATGGGAGTGACGATTTTTGCCGGCATACTTTGGTTTGGTGGCCGGTTGGTATTATCTGATTCTATCGGTATCAACGGAGCATTATTTCTTACCTACATGGGATTGTTTTACAACATTATTGATCCTGCAAAATCAATATCAACAGCCTTTAGCAATATGCAGAAAGGTTCGGCAGCAATTGGTCGTATAGAAGATGTTTTAAATGCACCGGTTACTGTTGATGATAACCCTAACGGGAAAAAAATTGAAGCGTTCACACAAAGCATAGAATTTAAAAATGTAAGTTTCTTATACGATGACGCCGTTATTTTAAAAGATATTAATCTTAAAATAGAAAAAGGAAAAACGGTTGCCTTGGTGGGTAGCAGCGGAGCAGGTAAATCTACACTGGCAGATCTTGTTCCACGCTTTCATGATGTAAGCAGCGGTGAAATATTGGTAGATGGCATCAATATAAAAGATTACTCATTGTACTCTTTGCGAAGCCTTATCAGCATTGTAACCCAAGAGCCTATTTTGTTCAACAATACCGTTGCAGAAAATATTGCATTGGGAATGGCAGATGCTAAATTTGAAGAAATAGAAAATGCAGCCAAAATTGCAAATGCACATAATTTTATCGAGAAAAAGGAGCAAGGCTATGACACCAACATCGGCGATAGAGGTACAAAATTGAGTGGCGGCGAAAGACAAAGACTCACCATTGCAAGAGCTGTTTTAAAGAACCCGCCGATACTTATTTTGGATGAAGCCACTTCTTCTTTAGATACAGAAAGCGAAAGACTGGTACAGGATGCCATTAATAATTTAATGAACAATCGTACTTCTATTGTTATAGCTCATCGCCTTAGTACAATAAGGCAAGCAGATGAAATTATTGTATTAAAGAAAGGAGAAATTGTAGAACGAGGCACTCACAATAGCCTTATAAGCCAGGATGGTTTCTACAAAAAACTGGTAGATATGCAGGAAGTGAGATAGTTTGATGGTTTTTTTATCGTTCACCATTAATTATTAAGTTGACCCCCTAATATTGGCTGCCTGGTTATCAACCGGAAACCTATTCATTACCCGAAATGATCAAATACAGCGTTTAGCCATTGGTTAAAGAAGAATGGGGCAAAATACTTTTTGAAGAAAAATATTTTCTTATTACCCATGCAATAGTAAATGAGGGAATGATATCTGTAAACGGAAGTGCTTCTTCAATAAAATTAATTACCGCTCCTATTTTTCCAAAGCGGCCACCAAACATTCGGTAAAAAAGAAATGCAGATATGGGCGCCCAAACCACATCTGAAAATTCACCAACTAAAGGAATAGTAAAACTGGCGCAGCCAATAATGTCAAGTAAAATGCACAACCATATATTTGGCAAAGGCTTATTTATTATTTCCATTCAATTATTTACTTTCTGATAAACAAATAGTGTGCAATAAAGAAAGAATGTCAATAAGTCAAACGTCAATTGTTTTCTGGTAAAAAGAATCATTTTTCTCTAAAGGCCCGTACCTGTAAAACCATATTTCCATTAATTGTTTATTTCAAAAATTAGACATATCACTAGAGCGATGTTATTTTATATTGATAATCAATATTTTACGCCAAAAAATTAATCAAAAATTAGTTATAAATCGTCTTGTCATCCGGCTTAAATGAATTACCTTTGCGCCCTTAAAAACAGCATCAGCAATCGCTGGTAGAAAAAGAAAAATTTAAAATGAACATCCGCAACATCGCTATTATCGCCCACGTTGATCATGGCAAAACAACTTTAGTAGATAAAATTTTACATGCTACCCAGGTTTTCAGGGATAACCAGGAAACAGGTGAATTGATTATGGACAGCAACGATCTTGAAAGAGAAAGAGGTATTACCATTTTCAGTAAAAATATTTCTGTAAACTATAAAGGCGTAAAAATTAATGTGATCGACACTCCGGGCCATAGTGACTTTGGTGGAGAGGTAGAGCGTGTATTAAAAATGGCTGATGGCGTTTTACTTTTAGTAGATGCTTTTGAAGGCCCGATGCCGCAAACACGTTTTGTGTTGCAGAAAGCATTGGCACTAGGTTTACACCCAATTGTTGTTATTAATAAAGTGGATAAACCAAACTGCCGTCCTGATGAAGTGCATGATGCAGTTTTTGAATTATTCTTTAACCTGGATGCAACTGAAGAGCAGCTTGATTTTCCTACCATTTACGGCAGTAGCAAAAATGGCTGGATGAATACTTCTATTACAGAAACAGATAACATATTTCCTTTACTGGATGCTATATTGCAATACGTACCTGAGCCAAAAGCAAATGTAGGTACTACGCAAATGCAGATAACCTCTTTGGATTATTCTTCTTTCTTAGGAAGAATTGCAGTAGGAAAAGTTGCCCGTGGCAGCGTAAAAGAAAATCAGCAGATAGCTTTGGTACAGGCCGATGGTATCAAAAAAATGAAGATCAAAGAATTGTATGTGTTTGAAGGAATGGGCAAAAAGAAAGTGACTGAAGTTTTTGCAGGTGATATTTGTGCTATCGTTGGTTTGGAAACATTCAACATCGGTGATACAATTGCAGATGTTGATAATCCGGAAGCATTACCAGTTATAAGTGTGGATGAGCCAACAATGAGTATGTTGTTTGGTATTAATAACTCACCCTTCTTTGGTAAAGAAGGAAAGTTTGTAACCAGCCGTCATTTACGTGACAGATTGATGAAAGAAACAGAAAAAAATCTTGCATTAAGAGTAGAAGATAGTGACAGTGCTGATAGCTTTAATGTATTTGGCCGCGGTATTTTGCATTTAGGTATTTTGATAGAAACCATGCGCCGTGAGGGTTTTGAACTTACTATTGGGCAGCCACAGGTTTTAGTAAAACATATTGATGGTGCTAAACATGAGCCATTTGAAATATTGGTGGTAGATGTACCTGCAGAATATAGCGGTAAAGTAATTGACCTTGTTACACAGAAAAAAGGCGAAATGCAGGTGATGGAAACCAAGGGTGAAATGCAGCATTTAGAATTTGAAATACCATCAAGAGGCTTGATAGGCTTAAGAAGTAATATGCTTACTAACACTGCCGGCGAAGCTGTAATGGCACATCGCTTTAGCGAGTACAAACCATGGAAAGGACCAATACCTGGTCGTAACAATGGTGTCTTAATGAGCAAAACAACAGAAAAAACAACTGGTTATTCAATAGATAAATTACAGGATAGAGGACGTTTCTTTGTAGATCCGGGAGAAGATGTTTACGCAGGCCAAATTATTGCGGAACATATTAAGCCAGGAGATCTTGTGGTAAATGCAACGGAGCCAAAAAAATTAACCAATCACAGGGCCAGTGGTTCTGATGATGCTTCTAAAGCAGCACCAAAAATTATGATGAGCCTGGAAGAGTGTATGGAATATATTCAGCAGGATGAGTGTATAGAAGTAACGCCTAAAAGTGTGCGTCTTCGTAAAACCATTCTTAATGAAGATGACCGCAAAAGAGTGAGTAAATCAATGTCACAAGAGGTAGCATAATAATTAAAAGTTTCATTTAACCTTTTATTAACCGTGCAGCCAATTATTTTTGCGGCACAAGAATACATTATGAGAAAAATATTAGGGATTATTTTTGCACTACTGGTAGCTGCTCCAGGTTTTTCACAAACAACTCCGGCACCAAAGAAAGACAAGAAAAAGTTAGATATTACAAACAGAGCTGGTGATCATTTTATGGTTCAGTTGGCAAGTAATTCATTAACTAATTTGCCGGATAGTATCAGCAGTCATTTGAATGGGCTAAACCGTAGCGCCAATGTTTACCTTATGTTGGATAAACAATTTAAAGGCAATCCTAAACTCAGCGCAGGTTTTGGTTTAGGCATCAGTACTTCTAATTTTTATTTTAAAAAGATGTTGGTGGATATTAGTTCTACTAATGCTGTACTTCCTTTCATTGCAGTCGATTCTGCAATACGATATAAAAAATATAAATTGGCTACCACCTACCTGGAAATTCCGGTAGAATTAAGGTATACTGCCAATCCTAATACGCCTAACAAAACTTTAAAAGCAGCAATCGGCGTAAAAGTAGGCACGCTGTTAAATGCACATACCAAGGGTAAAAATTTGCTAAATGCAAGCGGTGGTAAACTAAGTGATGAAACAGTAAAAACTGCAGCCAAAGATTATTTTAATACGACCAGGCTTTCACTTACGGCTCGTGTTGGTTACGGCAACTTTAGTTTATTTGGTGCATACAGTCTTACCAATTTATTTAAAGACGGAGTAGCTCCTCCAACAAAATTATTGCAGGTCGGCATTACCATTAGTGGTTTGTAAACGCTGTATTTATAAAATTCATCCCGGCTTTTGCCGGGATTTTTTGTGCACTCAACTTTATACAATAATCAGCATCAGTCGCCGCTGTACGCTACTACTACTGCACAAAGCATACGCGCAAATGCTCACCGGGATAACCGCTGCCATCGGCCTGCTCTTCAGCAGCATAACTATCATCAACAAATCAGCAAGTTCTTTATTTAGCAGCAATTTATTTTAATCAATACCGTCACTATTTAAAATGCAGTTTTTTTACTTTCATCTCTATTGTGTATTTTGCTTGTAATGAAACTGCTTTCGCCTGTAATATCCCGCCTTGCACGTATGCGTGTGTGGCGAATACACAACTGGATCAATCATCCTATAGCATCGCAGCGTGAAGTATTGCAGCACCTTGTTACAGCTGCACAATACTCTGAGTTTGGAAAAAAATACGGCTTCTCAAAACTCTTCACCTTAAAACAATTTAAAGCAAAAGTTCCCATCCATGAGTATGATGCTATAAAGCCTTATATACAGAGAATGATGGATGGCGAACAGAATATTTTATGGAATACGCCTGTAAACTGGTTTGCAAAATCATCCGGCACTACCAGCGATAAAAGTAAATTTATTCCTATCAGCGAAGAAATCCTTAAAGAAAATCATTTCCAGGCAAGTAAAGATGTACTGAGTAATTATTACAAAAATTTTCCATCAAGCGATTTGCTAACTGGTAAAAGTTTGGTTGTAGGGGGTTCTCACCAGATCAGTAAAATAGGCGACGATATCCAGGTTGGTGATCTCAGTGCGATACTCATGCAGAACTCTCCTTTTTGGGGACAATGGCTGCGTACACCCGAACTTAGTATTGCCCTGCTGGATGAGTGGGAAAATAAAATAGAAAAACTTGCTCAAACCACTGCTGAAGAAAATGTAACATCGCTGGCAGGTGTACCCACCTGGACATTGCTTTTACTAAAACGTATTTTAGCAATAAAACAAAAAGAAACCATTGCAGAAGTATGGCCAAATCTTGAACTGTATATCAATGGCGGTGTTTCGTTTGTACCGTACCGGGAACAATTTGAAAAAATAATTGGTAAGCCGGTAAATTTTTTAGAAATATACAATGCCAGCGAAGGCTTTATTGCCGGCCAGGAAAAGCCCGGCGATGATGGCATGATACTTTTTACAGAGCATGGTATTTTTTACGAATTTATGCCCGTAGAAGAATATGGAAAGCCCACGCCAAAAACTTTTGGCCTGGGAGCTGTAAGTCTTCATAAAAATTATGCATTGGTAATCAGTACTGCCGGTGGTTTATGGCGTTATCTTGTTGGTGATACGATCCAGTTTACTTCTATAAATCCTTACAAAATAAAAATTACCGGCAGGCTTAAACATTACATGAATGCTTTTGGCGAAGAAGTTATTGTTGATAATAGTGACCACGCTATTGCAACAGCGGCAAAAAAAACGAATGCTGTTGTAAATGATTATACTGCTGCACCCGTATATTTCACCGTAACCGGTAATGGTACTCACGAGTGGTTAATAGAATTTGATAAAGAGCCGGATGATATGCAGCAATTTATATTTGAGTTAGACGATGCATTAAAAAATATCAACAGCGATTATGAAGCAAAGCGCCAAAAAAATATAGCCTTACGGTTACCCATAGTGCATAGTATTCCTAAAGGCATTTTTAAAAAATGGTTGCAGGCAAAAGGAAAAACAGGCGGACAGCATAAAGTGCCAAGGCTTAGCAATGAGCGGGTGATTATAGAGGAAATAAAAAATGTTTGTAAATCTGAGATGGCTATTTAAATATTGGCAAAGCTTATTTTTGCTTAAAAGACAACTATAAAATTTAATTTATAAATATGAAATTATTAGAAGGAAAAACAGCCATTTTAACTGGCGCTGCACGAGGTATTGGAGAAGCAATTGCATTGAAATTTGCTGAAGAAGGTGCCAATATTGCTTTTACTTATGTAAGTGATAGTAGTACAGAAAAAGCTGAAGCACTCGAACAGAAATTAATAGCGTTAGGAGTAAAAGCAAAAAGTTATAAAACCAATGCTGCTGATTTTGCTGCAAGCGAAATATTTGTAAATGATGTAATGAAAGAATTTGGGCAAATAGATATTTGTGTAAACAATGCCGGCATTTCAAAAGACAATTTACTGCTCCGTATGACGCCGGAGCAATGGGATGATGTAATGAATGTAAACCTCAAAAGTGTGTTCAACATGACCAAACAGGTAATACGCCCCATGATGAAAGCAAAGAGCGGCAGCATTATTAATATGAGCAGCATCATTGGTGAAACAGGCAATGCAGGTCAAAGTAGTTATGCTGCAAGTAAGGCAGGTATCATCGGCTTTACAAAAAGTATTGCGAAAGAATTGGGCAGTCGCAATATCCGCTGCAATGCAATTGCTCCGGGCTTTGTAGAAACTGATATGACAAGTTATTTAAAAGATGGCGACAGTGCAGAAAAATATAAAAACAGTATTCCGCTAGGCAGGTTTGCAAGTGGTGAAGATATTGCCAATGTTGCCCTGTTTTTAGCCAGCCCTTTAGGAGGCTATATTACAGGTCAAACAATTAGTGCCTGCGGCGGTCTGAATATTTAGCATTATAATTTTAATGTCAGCGTTTTGTAAAAACATGTTAAATAGCTTGGTATAAAAAATGTGACAACTATATTTGCAGCAATTGATGAAAAAACTTGTTTCTATATTCTTTATATTGATCATTTGTATTCAATGTCTTCCTGTAAAGGAGATGGGGAAATGCATTTATGATAATACTTTTATTGAAGAGCAAATGGCAAAACAGGTTTTTAAAAGTCCTTCCATACAAGCGTTGGATATCTTTAGCCAAAGCCAGCTTTTTTCGTCACCTGATTGTACAGTTGCTTCCTTTTTCTGTACAAAAACACAACTCCACAAACATCCTGTAACAGAAGTTACAACGCCGCCTCCGAATGCTTAACTGAAAGTTTATTCTATTTATTTCAGTTAATTTTTTAAAATCATTTTTTAATGAAAAAATTTTTTCGGAGTGCAGGCGCTGACGTGCCCTCAGGTATCGTCGTATTCCTGGTCGCAATACCTTTATGCCTTGGGATTGCGGTAGCAAGTGGCCTTAGTGAATTCAGCGGCATCATCGGCGGAATAGTGGGCGGTATTATAATTGGTTTTATAAGTGGTAGTCATCTAAGCGTAAGTGGCCCTGCTGCAGGGCTTACAGCTATTGTAGCTGCGGCAGTATTAAAATTACCGGCAGTAGAAGCGTTTTTTTTAGCAGTCGTCTTATCGGGAGTTTTCCAGCTATTGATGGGAATTTTTAAAATGGGTATCATTGGAGATTATATCCCTAATAGCGTTATCAAGGGGATGCTTGCTGCAATCGGCATTATTCTTATTTTAAAACAATTGCCGCATTTGGTTGGGTACGATAAAGATTATGAAGGCAATGAAACTTTTATAGAGGTTTCGGGAGAAAACACTTTTTCTTCCTTAATAAATTCGCTGAATTTTTTTACTCCTTCGGCAATTCTAATTGGCATTACAGGCATTGTAATCTTAATTTTTTATGAAAGCAAGTGGGTAAAATCTAAAAAAATATTTCAACTATTAAGCGGCCCCTTACTGGTAGTAGTTGCAGGTGTTTTACTTAATAAGTTATTGGTGGGTATGGAACATACGCTTACTGCAAAAGATGCTCACCTTGTAAATATTCCCTTAGCATCATCAGCAACTGAGTTCCTGTCATTTTTCCGCTTTCCCAACTGGTCATTTATTTCAAACCCGGACGTGTGGATCACGGGTATTACACTTGCATTAGTAGCATCGCTGGAAACATTGCTTGGCATAGAAGCAGTGGATAAACTTGACAGTATGAAAAGAGTAACACCACCAAACAGGGAATTGATAGCACAGGGATCAGGAAATATTGTGAGTGGCTTGCTGGGCGGTTTGCCACTAACTAGTGTGATTGTACGCAGTAGCGCCAATGTGAACGCAGGCGCACAAACAAAGATGAGTGCTATATTTCATGGATTATTAATATTTATTTGTGTGGCTTTTTTACCTGGTATTTTAAACCTGATTCCCAAAGCAGCATTAGCAGCCATTCTTGTTTTTACCGGTTATAAACTGGCAAAAGTTTCTTTGTTCAAAGAATATTTTAAAAAGGGGTGGGAGCAGTTTATGCCTTTTGTAATAACGCTCCTTGCAATTATACTTACTGATCTGTTAAAAGGAGTTTTAATTGGTATTGGCGTAGGTATTTTCTATGTCATCCGTAGCAATTTCCGCACAGCAATTTTTTCTGTTACAGAAGATAATCATCATTTGATCCGGTTAAGAAAAGATGTATCTTTTTTTAGTAAACCATTGTTAAAGCGAAAGCTGGAAATGTTGCCCGAAAATGCCAAACTGGTTTTGGATCTTACAAAGGCTGAGTTTATTGATAAAGATGTTATTGATACTATTAATGAATTCATGCAGCATGCTGCATTGAAAAACATCTCTGTAACTTTAAAAAAGAGCACCTATAACTTATCGCACCAATTGGTTGATAAAAATTTATATAATGCTGATGATTCAGCACATTAATTAACTTTAATAAAATTATTTTATGCTCCCTTACGAGAAATTATTGATAGAAAATAAAGCATGGGCCTCCGAACAGAACCGAATAGACCCTGACTTTTTTAAACGTTTAGCTGCACAGCAGGCTCCGGAATTTTTATGGATAGGCTGCAGCGACAGCCGTGTACCTGCGGATAAGATCACTGGAACGGATCCCGGCGAAATCTTTGTGCACCGCAATATTGCCAACCTGGTAGTAAACACTGATATAAATTTATTAAGTGTATTGCAATATGCGGTAGAAGTGCTTAAAGTCAGGCACGTTATTGTTTGCGGTCACTATGGATGCGGTGGTGTAAAAGCAGCAATGGGTAATCATCATTTTGGAATTATCAATCATTGGCTTAAAGAAATAAAAGATGTATACCGTATACATAGAGATGAAGTAGATTCTTTAGCATCTGAAGAACAAAGGGCTGACCTGTTAACCGAGTTAAATGTGAGAGAACAGGTTTTTAACCTGGCAAAAACATCTATTGTACAAAAAGCCTGGAAGGAAGAAAACCGCCCACACCTTCATGGTTGGGTATATGGCTTAAAAGATGGCATTATAAAGCCTGTTTGTGAAATGGAGGCGGGTTCGCATATAGATCATCTTTATGAATATGATAATTTATAAAAGACAAAGCCTCCTGTATTTTACAGGAGGCTTTTAAAATAAGTTGTATTAAAATTAAATAACGAGTACGCCGCTGGCAACAAATTCGATTTCTGTTTTAGGAGCAGTTATTTTTTCAATTTCTTCTTTGCTTTTACCTGCATCTTCAGCATAATGCTTCAACATTTCTACTGAAGTAGTTGTTTTTTCGCCAACGCCTTCCAGTACAACATCTTTACCCACTATATCTTTTGGCATAAAAAATTTATAATCTTTAAATCTTATCATAATTCCTTCGCCATCAGTTTGTGCAAGTTTCATCCAGCAGCCTTTCTTTTCGCAAACGCTTACAACGGTACCTTTTACTTTACCGGTATATTTTTCTGCAGTAACTAATTTTTCTTCCAGCAGGTTTACTTCAATTGCATCTTTTGCTGAAGTTTTAGCGCCGTAAGTAACACCTTTTGCTGCAGGCTTTATTTGAGCAAAAGAACTGAAAGAAGCGAATAATATCGCAAATGTTAATAGATACTTCATATAGTTATATGTTTATTTGGGCAAATCTAAGAAAAATATTCTTTAAAAATTTACCACTATAGGGTATTGTCTACATTAAAAAAGAATGCTCTCTTTGTGGTCATTACAGTCATCAAAAGTATTGTAAGGCCCGTTTACCTGCCCCGGCCGATTAAGGCTTATTTGGAGACACCTCTTTATTAGTAGTACAGTCTTACCCGTTCCCAAGAGCGGGTTTTTTATGGTCTTTTAAAAACTAAATAAATTATCAAAATAATACTAAATAAATTAGTGTCGGTAAAATAAATGTATTACATTTGTTTCCGCAATACATTTACAACATTAAACACAGATACATCACTTAAAAACAAAAACAATGAGCAACGCAGAAAAACTGAAGGCGCTAAAACTAACAATGGACAAAATCGATAAAGATTTTGGGAAGGGTTCGGTAATGATGATGAGTGACAAAGGGATAGTAGAACAGGAAGTAATATCAACGGGATCTATTGGGCTGGATGTGGCGCTGGGCATAGGCGGTTTGCCAAAAGGAAGAGTAGTTGAAATATACGGCCCTGAATCATCCGGTAAAACAACGCTTGCAATACATGTAATTGCAGAGGCGCAGAAAAAAGGTGGCATGTGTGCTTTTATTGATGCCGAACATGCTTTTGATAGTTTGTATGCACAAAAATTAGGAGTGGATATTGATAATCTGTTAATCTCTCAACCGGATTATGGTGAGCAGGCGTTGGAAATCGCTGACAGGCTTATTTTATCAGGGGCATTAGATGTAGTAGTGATAGATTCAGTAGCTGCACTTGTACCAAAGGGTGAGCTTGAAGGTGAAATGGGCGATAGCAAAATGGGCTTGCAGGCAAGATTGATGAGCCAGGCATTGAGAAAGTTGACTGCTACTATTTCAAAAACAAACAGCTGCTGCATATTTATAAACCAGCTTCGTGAAAAAATAGGGGTAATGTTCGGAAATCCTGAAACTACAACTGGTGGTAATGCACTTAAGTTTTATGCTTCTGTAAGGTTGGATATACGCAGGCAGGCGCAGTTGAAAGATGGAGATGAAATAGTTGGTAACCATATTAAAGTAAAAGTGGTTAAGAATAAAGTAGCTCCTCCCTTCCGTACTGCGGAGTTTGATATTATTTATGGGGAAGGTATTTCTAAAGTAGGTGAGATCATAGATATGGGCGTAGAATTAGGCATTGTTCAAAAAAGCGGAAGCTGGTTTAGTTACAATGGTGATAAGTTGGGACAGGGCCGGGAATCAGTGAAACAACTGATGACAGATAATCCGGGAATGGCTAATGAAATAGAAGCACAAATAAGAGCTAAAATAAAAGAAGCACAAGGGTAAATTTATCCTGCTATATAAATTTTGATTGGGTTATTAAGTATTAAAACCGTCTTTGTCTAAAGACGGTTTTTTAATTACGAGTAGTCAATATTTTTTTTGATTGAAATACTTATGCAGCATAATAAAATATTATTGGTCTAAAGAAGTATAATCTATACAATATGAAAATTGAATATTTGAAATTTCTTCTCTTATTATCAACAGTATGTTTTGTACAATGTAAAAAGAGTAATTTAAAAATGGAGGACTTCAAAGTTGGATTGTATGAATGTTCGCAAAAATTAGTAGAACCATATATCTGTTTTGATTCCTTGATAATTGATAGCCGCTGCCCAATAGATGCAGAATGCTTTTGGCAGGGAACAGCGCAAATTAAGGTAAGCTTTCACGAAAGACGTAATACTCATCGCTTTATAATGTCATTACAAAATTATCCGGCAATGGGTTATCCTAATGACACGACTATAAATGGTTACAGAGTTCAGTTTGTAGGTTTATCGTCTTATCCGCTTTCTAATTCAAATCCTGTTTCAAAGAAGGAAGCAACTTTAAGCATTTCGAGATAGGCAAAAATTCTTTGTTTACTTTTTATAAAAGAAGGAAATTGCTGACATTATAATTAAACGAAAAGAGAAGAATGTCAACATTTTATTTTGTTACTGTCACCGCCGATGACGAATATGCAGCTGCTGCGGGCTTATTTAAAGAATATGCCGGGTGGCTAAATATAGACCTGGGATTTCAGCATTTTGAAAAGGAATTAAAAGAGTTGAAAAGCATGTATACTTTACCCAATGGTGGTATTATTCTTTGTAAAAATGAAAATGAATTTATTGGTTGTGTAGGAGTAAGAAAATTTGATGATAGAACAGGGGAGCTAAAAAGAATGTACATCAGGGATGCTTATCAAAATAAAGGATTAGGGAAAACTTTGCTGAATGAAGCATTAGCTCTTGCAAAAAAATGCGGCTACGAATCTATCCGACTGGATACTTTAAACACAATGATTTCTGCAATGAATTTTTATAAAAAAAATGGATTTAAAGGAACCCCACCGTATTATAATAACCCAATTGATACTGCCGTATACTTTCAGAAATTTTTATAATAAATTCTCTTGAAAATAAAATAGCTGCTGTATTAAATGTTGAATAAAGGTATACTGTTGAGCATTTAGCCCTGATTGAAATGAAAAACCCGGTGAGGCTTTGTGAGTGGGCCCTGTGCCGGCTTTGTAATGAAAAGCAGGACCACTGTTGAAATATGTACAATGCATCCTGCTTCAATATTTTTTAATAATCAATTACCTGTTCTTCCATTTGCGGCAATACACGCCACTCGTATTGTTGATTGCGGAGCTGTGGCTCAAAACCTGCATCTTTTATAGCATCCTGTATGGTATGGCTGGTAAAACGATGCGGTGCGCCTGCTGCACTCACTACATTTTCTTCTATCATGATACTTCCAAAATCGTTTGCACCGGCACGAAGACAGATCTGTGCAACCTGCTTGCCAACTGTTAGCCAGCTAGCCTGGATGTTTTTTACATTCGGCAACATAATGCGGCTCATCGCAATCATGCGGATATATTCTTCAGGAGTGGTAAGGTTATGTACACCACGAATCTTTGCAAGCAAAGTATCTGCATCCTGGAATGTCCATGGAATAAAAGCTAAAAATCCTTTCGCATCTTCGGGCTTTCGGCTTTGTACTTCCCGGATCTTTACCAGGTGCTCAAACCGTTCCTGTAAAGTTTCTACATGGCCAAACATCATCGTAGCAGATGTAGTGATATAAAGTTTATGTGCTTCATGCATAATGTCCAGCCATTCCTGTGCGCCGCACTTTCCTTTGCTGATTAATCGTCTAACCCTATCAGTTAGTATTTCTGCACCGGCACCAGGCAGGCTATCCATACCGGCTGCTTTAAGTGCCATTAATACTTCTTTGTGCGTACTTTTTTCAAGCTTAGTTATATGCGCTACTTCTGGCGGACCAAGTGTATGTAATTTTATATTTGGGTATAATGATTTAAGCTCACTAAATAAATTTACATAAAAAGAGAGTCCAAGTTCCGGATGGTGGCCGCCTTGTAAGAGTAGTTGGTCACCACCGTATTTTATGGTCTCTTCAATTTTTCTTTTGTAAGTTTCAATATCCGTTATGTATGCTTCTGGATGGCCGGGTATGCGGTAAAAATTGCAAAACTTACAATTGGCAATACATACATTGGTAGTATTTACATTCCTATCAATCTGCCAGGTAACTTTCCCGTGCGGTACTTGTATATTCCTGAGTTCATCAGCCACAAACATCAATTCTGTAAGAGCAGCATTTTCGAACAAAAACACGCCTTCTTCAACAGAGAGAAATTCAAAATTGAGTGCTTTTTTATAGAGGTCATTTAGATTCATAATAACATTTATATTTATTTACAAGTTCAGTCACTTACCGTCTGCATAACTAACTACAAAAATACACCCATTAGGTTGTATATTTCTATATCATTTGTATGAGAATATATAAAATTATTATAGGCTTGTTATTGTGCGGTACCTGTGTGAGTGCCCAGGAAATTTTATCTCTGCCAGAATCAAAGTTTATTACAAAATTCCCGTTTAAAATGTACAGCGGCGGCGTAATGATTGTAAGAGCCCAATTTGAAAATGTAAAAGACAGCCTGAATTTTATATTGGATACAGGGAGCGGCGGAATTTCCCTGGATTCATCAACCTGTGCCGAATTTAATATTGCTTCAAGAGCTACCGATACTACAATTACAGGTATTGGCGGTTTTCGCAAAGTTAATTTCGTTTTTAATAAAACACTCCTTTTTCCGGGTCTGGCAGTTAACCGCCTTAATTTTCATGTGAATGATTATGATTTACTGAGCAGTGTGTACGGTGAAAAAATTGATGGAATTATTGGCTATAGTTTTTTTAGAAGATATATTGTAAAAATTAATTTTGATAGCCTTGAAATAGAAGTATATAGCCCGGGTAAAATAAATTATCCAAAAGGCGGTACTACTTTACATCCCATTTTTACATCATTGCCGATACAGTACCTGCAAATAAAAGACAGGAGGAAAATAGACTATAATTTTTATTTTGATACTGGTGCAGGCTTGTGTTTTTTATTGAGTGAAAAATTTGCAACTGATAGCGCTGTGTTGCTGAAAAAAAGAAAACCTGTATTTACGCAGGCACAAGGAATGGCGGGCCGGTCGCAAATGCGGCTTACTGTAATGAAAGAAGTAAAGGTTGGTCCATATCGGTTTAGAAAAGTGCCTACTTATATTTACAATGATGAATTTAATGTGACATCTTTTCCTTTTTCTGGTGGCTTGGTTGGAAATGAATTATTAAAACGTTTCAATATAATACTGAATTATGGGCAGAGAGAAATTCATTTGTTACCGAATTCTCATTTTAATGAAACGTTTGACTATGCTTACACAGGTCTTGGTATTTATTACAATGATGGAAAAATTATAGTAGAGGATATTATACCAAATTCACCGGCAGATATATGCGGCTTTAAAATAGATGATCAGGTAATTGGCGTTGCCGGAAATTTTTCTAATAATATTCAGGCGTATAAAAATCTGTTGCAGGTAGTAAATGAAAAAATAAGAATAGTGATTAAAAGACATGGAGAATTAAAAGTTCTGGATCTTAAAGTGAGAAGCATATTATAAAAAAAGGCAGCTAATTATAGCTGCCTTTTTTTATAATTGATATATTTTTACTGCCTTACTAATTTTCAACTGATCAATAATATTTTTCATGTTGCCTGATCTAAATATTAATGATTTGTTGAATCTTTTTTATCTTTTTTCTTACCAATAATATAGCCGCCGGCTGCGCCGATAATACCGCCAATTATTGCTCCTTTCCCATTTTTACCAATTACAGCTCCTGCTGCTGCACCGCCCACGCCGCCAATTACAGCACCTTTAGCTGAATTGCTCCACCCTTTCTTTTTTTCAGGAACCGCAGGTGCCGTTGTTGTAGTAGTGGTACCAGTAGTTGTAGCCGGAGTAGTAGACGTTGTTGTTGTTGTCCCTGTAGTTGTAGCCACAGGTGTTGTTGTGGTTGTTGTAGTAGGAGCCGAAGCCTTTGATGGTTTAGTATTTTTAACTACTGCTTTAGTAGGAGCTTTAACTACAGACGAATTTGGGATTGGCGCTGCTACTATAGGTGTAGTTTGTGTAATAACTGCCGTATCTGAAGCGGAATTATTTGGATAAACTTTAGTTGTATCAGAAAGAACAATTTCTTTTTTTGAATCGAGATCATTTTTAGTGCCGCTTTTGCAAGCTGCAAGGCTGATTAAGACTGTAAGTGCGATGGGTAAAATCTTTTTCATAATTTTCTTTTTAGTGAATATTTGCAAATTTACAATAGTAAACTATTGTTGCTCCTCTTATAAGAAAAATAATGCCAATTATTTGAGATAGGCTGTAGAAAAGTGATAATTATGTTAATGCTTATATTTTCGAAGTTGCTAAACTTAAATATAAAATCAGAAATCACCTGATGCGCCGCCACCACCAAAGTCACCGCCGCCAAATTTTGTATCAGAATTTTGCACATGTGTTTGTGAAAATGTTTGTGCAAGAAGTAAAGCTTCTATCTGTGCTTTTCCTGGCGCAGTTTTCTTATCTGTCTCAACAGATGTAAAACCATTTTTAGGAACATGAAGGTAACGGGTGATTGCCCAAGCTACCAGAACCATGATGATGCCCCCCAATGTCATGGCTGCTTCTACCGGCATTAATGTATGATAATAACGGATGGTAAAAATAATTGCTGCAATTAATAAAAGACCCACTCTTAGTAAAATGGCATCTTTGTTTTTAATACCAAAAAATAAATACACGAGGGGAATAACGATTGTGAATATCCAGAATAAAAAAGCGAAGGGAATGGTGCTACTTGCAGAGTCCGGTTGGCTGAACATTATATCTCCCATTTGTTTTACAATGTAAAAATTACCAGCCGCATACAAAGTAATCAGAGAAGTTATTTCCAGGATATTTATTGAGTCTGTATAGCCAGCTAATTGATCTTTATTTTTATTTGTTTTTAAAAGAAAATAGAAAAATAAACTGATTGCCATTAATACAAAAGGAATAATTGCTCTTGCTCCAATACCTAAGTCTGATAGTAAAAAAAAGAAAATTGATAGGAACGAAAGAAAACTAATTACACCCATAAAAGAAAAACCATACCTAATGGTACAGGCAAGAGAAATAATAAAAATAATAATAGACAATTGTAATCCTGCTGCCTTTGTAGCATATTCAATGCCGCTAATAAGCAATATCACAGCACCGCAAAGCAAAGCTGTATCTACTCCCGAATGATAATGGTTTCGTTGCTTTATGAAAACCTCTAACCCAATAAAACAAATAGCAGAAAAAAATATGGCAAGTCCGGTAATCATACTGTCGGAACCATTACCTAAAAGCATCAGAGCAAGAATGCCAATTGAAAAAATAACAATAATTAGTGTAAGTAAAAAGAGAGCAATGCCAATAAAAAAATTAGGCGTATATAATTGCGACGGATATTTTAAAAACACAGCAGCATATTCTTCCTGCGTAACAGCGCCTTTTTCATAGGCTTCACTGGTTTGATTGCGTACAAATAAATTATACAATGCAGTCTTATTATATGCCAGCATCTGATTTAAATTTTTTATTTGTATTCATTAAAAAGATACCCAGCATAGCGGCGGAAAAAATAAAATAAAATCCAGTAAGATAAAATATTCCTTCACCCACACTGCTAACATTAAATAATAAATGGACAATTACATAGCTTAAACCAACGTAGGTATATAATGAGCAAATGAGTAGAATATAAAATGATTTGTCACCAACGGCTTTTTTGTAAAAATAAAAAGCGATAACAAGAAGCAGCAAAAAAAAGAGAATTAGGATATTATCATAATTAAACATTGCTGCCAGGGTGGATACAAACAAAATATGCATTCCGAAATTGAGGTAGGTGAATGCGAAATGTTTTTTGATATCTTTTTTTTCTGAAAAGAATGCGATTGTGTTTAATAATATTCCTAAAAGAATACCTGTAATAATAATGGTATTACTGTTGAAATCGTTTTCTTTTAATAGCTGCAATGGTGTAACCGTAATACCAAGCCATGCAGCAAGATTTGTAATGGCTAAACTTAAAATACCAAGATGATCGAAATAGTAAGTTGTAAAAAAAAGTACCAGCATCGGAATAAAAGTAGCAAGCCCGTAGCGGCTTCCGAAAACATTGTATTCAAATTGTATGTATGCAATAAAAATGAGCAACGTTAAGCATCCAAGTAATAATGCATAATCGAAAAAGACATTTGGCGATAAAACCCTCTTTGCAGAAAAAGGAAGTTTGTGTTTAAAGCAGTAATAAAAACAAGCAATGCAGATGATAGCGATGAACACTAATACAAACTGGTGGCCAATAGTATCTATATTTTTATAAACTAAAATACCGAGCCCTGTTGCCAGCAAAGTAATACCTAAATATAAAACGGTTTTTAATTCCCAGTGTACAGAAAGTAATTTATTCTTCTCCAGCTCTTTTGCTTTATCAAAAGAATCTATTGAGATCAAACCTTCCTGTTGCATTTTTTCAAGTAATGATACATTCATCTGTACTAAAATAGTACAAATGAATGTAAGCATCAACTATTCAGAATTAATTTAATCTATGGTTACTTTTTCCATTTTGTCACCAGCTTTTATATCATCTAAAAACTCAAGGCCGCCGGTGATTTTTCCAAAGCAGGTATGTACGCCATCCAGGTGTTGAGTGCCTTGCCTGTTGTGGCAAATAAAGAATTGCGAACCCCCGGTATCTTTACCCCGGTGAGCCATAGACAATGTACCACGATCATGATATTGTTTATCAGCACCTGTTTCACATTTAATAGAATAGCCAGGGCCACCAGCACCCGTGCCCGTAGGGTCGCCCGTTTGAACCATAAAATTTGGTATCACCCTGTGAAATGCAATGCCATCATAATAACCTTCCGAAGCTAATTTTTTAAAATTACCAGCAGCTATAGGTGTAGCATCATCAAATAATTCAAAAGTAAAATTGCCTTTGTTGGTCTGTATTGTTCCGGTTGTAAGCTTTGTATCTGACATATATGTTTTTTAGAATGCAAATTTAATGTTTCATATTTTAAATAGTTTTTTGATTTGGTAAAAACGTTGAATGCTTGTTGATCATTGAAATAATGTACAAGAGTGTGACGCCAATGCAGCTGATAATTGGTATGCTGTTTGGTTCATAATAAATAATACACCGCTTTGCGTAAATGATATTAAGAACATTTTTTTGCCAGCAGTTGTAATTTTAAACAAAATTAAATTAAGATGAAAAAAGTTTGGTTAATAACAGGATGTTCTACCGGCTTTGGCCGTGAGCTGGCAAAGGCAGTATTGGCAAAAGGATATAACGCAGCAGTAGCATCCAGAAATACAGATGATGTAAAAGATATTGTTGAAAATTATCCGCAAACCGCTATTGCTGTAAAGTTAGACGTAACTGTAAAAGAGCACGTAGAGAATGCTGTGGCAGAAACGATGAAAAAATTTGGCCAGGTAGATTTCCTGGTAAATAATGCCGGTATTGGATATTTCGCTGCTATTGAAGAAAGCGAAGAAGTTAAAGTGCGGAAAATGTTTGAGATAAATTTTTGGGGTCTTGCTCATATGACAAATGAAGTGTTGCCCGTAATGCGTAAACAACGCAGCGGGTTTATTATAAATATTGCTTCTATTGGTGGGCTCAGAGGTTTCCCTGGTGTTGGATTTTATAATGCAACAAAATTTGCGGTCGATGGTTATTCGGAAGCATTGAGTAAGGAAACTGCCCCATTAGGAATCAAAGTAATGATTGTTGCACCAAGCGGTTTTAGAACAGACTGGGCCGGAAGATCTGCAGAGGATAGCAAAATAAAAATTGCAGATTATGAAACTACGGCAGGTAAAAATGCCGGTGATATAAGAGGGTATAGTGGGAACCAGGCTGGCGATCCGGTAAGAGCTGCTGCAGCTATTATTAATGCTGTGGAAGCTGAAAATCCGCCATTAAGATTATTACTTGGGTCGGCTTCGCTAAAAGGCGCCCGTATAAAATTGGAAGAATTAAAGAAAGATTTTGATGCTTGGGAAGAAACTTCTGTACATGCGGATTTTCCGAACGAAAACTAAACCATTTAAATCTGGTATGATATTTTATTGATACATTCTGAAATAAGTTATTTTAAATTTTTAAATTAATCAACCATGTTTAACAACAAAAAAATATTAGCTGCTGCAGGCGCAGGCCTGGCTTTATATGCTGCCTATAAGTATTCTAAAATGAGCGAAACTGAAAAAAACGACTTGCATAATTCTTTAAAAGAAAAAGGGAAATCACTTGCAGAGAAGTGGTTGCCTGATAATTTAAAAGAAAAATTTAACGAGGTAAAAGGAAATTTTAAGCCGGAGTTTTAAAAGATCAAAAAATAAGATGAGCGCTTCTGGAAACGGAAGCGCTTTTTTCTTACTTTCATTTTATAATGCAAAGAATAAACCCCGATATGGATATTGTGATGTATGTGTTGAAAACCGTAAAGGAAGATCAGCCGCATTCACTATTTGCAAAAAGCCTGTATAACCAGTATTGCGAAAGAGGTGGATTGAGTAAAAAGCAATTGGAAGGACTTTACAGTAAAGCATCTAAAATAAACGGAATACATCCGGGAAAACTTGCAACGCTGGAAGCAATCATTTTAAAAAAACATACAAAGCAAAGATCAGAAGTAACAATTACTGCTGCGGCTCCCCAAAAAGATGAAGGAGTGGGCAAAATGATTGAATCCATTCTGGAGAAATACCCACTGCATAAAAGAGTGATTTTTTTCAAATCAAAATATGATAAAAATGATTTTATTTCGCCGGCAGAAATTGATGAAATAAAAAAATTCACTAAATTATTATTGTAATTATTTTACCGGTTTATCGCTCATGTAAAAAGTGATCTTACCACCTTTCATAATGTCAGCATGTTTTAATTCAAAGCCTTTAAATGGTTTGCCATTCAATTCTATCTTCTGAACATATAAATTTTTATCCCCTTGGTTTCTTACATGAATAGTAAATGTTTTCCCACTTTCAAGATGAAGCACTGCGCCATCTACAGCCGGGCTTCCAATCGCATATACATCGCTACCGGGCGCTACCGGGTAAAACCCCAGGCTACTGAAAATATACCATGCACTCATCTGCCCGGTATCATCATTTCCGCCTAGCCCATCCGAAGCATTGTGATATTGCATATTTAATATCATACGCACACGCTCCTGCGTTTTCCACGGAGCGCCGGCATAATCATACAGGTAAGCTACATGGTGCGATGGCTCGTTGCCATGTACATAACCTCCGATAATTCCATCTCTGGTGATGTCTTCCGTTTCTGCAAAAAAAGCATCCGGTAAATTCATCGTAAACAGTGTATCTAAGTAGGCAATAAACTTTTGATTGCCACCCATTAATTTTATAAGTTGTTCAGGATATTGCGGTACAAACAATGTATAATTCCATGAATTGCCTTCAATAAAACCCTGGCCATTTGTACTCATTGGGTCAAAGTTTTTTGCAAATTTGCCATCACTGTTTTTTGCACGCATAAAACCAACTGACGGATCAAAAACATTTTTATAATTCTGTGATCGTTTTATAAATTCGTTATATACATCCGTACGATTTAATTTTTTTGCTAGCTGTGCAATTGCCCAGTCATCATAAGCATATTCTAAAGTGGTAGAAGTGCCGACAGCATTTTTATCAGTCGGGATATAACCTTTATCTATGTACAATCCAATACCATCGTAGCTTCTATGGCGTGCCGTGTTAATACATGCATCCAATGCTTTATTGGCATCAATGCCGGCTGCATTTCCTTTTACAATAGCATCTGCAATAACAGCTACGCTATGATAACCGCTCATGCACCAGTTATCATTTGCGCTGTTACTCCATATCGGCAACATGTGCAAAGGGCTTTGATCGTAATGCGCCAACATGGATTTTACCATATCATCATTACGTTTCGGTTGTATGATGTTGAACAACGGATGAAGAGCACGGTAAGTATCCCACAAAGAGAATGTGGTATAATTTGTAAAGCCTTTTGCAGTATGAATCTCTTGGTCAAGGCCTTTATATTTTCCATCCACATCCATATAAATGGTTGGGTTTATAAATGCATGATACATGGCCGTGTAAAAATTTTCTTTTTCTTCTTTACTTCCATCGATAGCAATTTTATTCAATTCATTATTCCAGGCCTGTTGGGCTGCCATCCTGGTTTTTTCAAAATCCCAACCTGGTAATTCTGCCTGCATATTTTTTAAAGCGCCTTCCATACTTACCGGTGATAATGCAACTTTTACTTTTATCTTTTCCAGGTCTTCAGTTTTAAAATCGAAATTCATCCGTATCTGCCTGCCGGCTATTTCCGGGAAATTCTTGCGCTGATCAAACTTCCCCCAAAAACCATGATAATTCACTTTTGCAAATTCTTTACTGCCGTATTGGAAAAATGCCTTTGAAAATTTAATGGCAAAATAAACAGTTCTCGTTCTTGCCCAGCCGTTAGTTTGTCTGTAGCCTGTAATAGTGCTGTCATTAATGATTCGAACAACGGTCCATACATTTTTTTCATCGTAATTGTAAATACCGCTCACCAGGTCTAAAATAATATGACTTTGATTTGATTTTGGAAAAGTATATTGATGAAATCCAACACGGGTTGTAGCTGTAAGTTCTGCAGTAATATTACTTTTATTGAGTAATATTTTGTAATAGCCAGCCTGTGCTACTTCATTATCATGAGAAAAAGGAGACCGAAAACCAGACTTTGGATTATCTGCTGTACCCGGGTTTAATTGTACAGTGCCTACCGTTGGCATAATTAAAATATCGCCAAGGTCACTGTGTCCCGTGCCGCTAAAATGTGTATGGCTAAAGCCCACAATTGTATTATCATCATATTGGTAACCGGCGCAATATTTATACACATCCGGGTTGTACTTGCCATTTGTTTCGTAAGGGATTGTATCTGTATCAGGGCTAAGCTGTACCATACCAAAAGGAACTGTTGCTCCGGGATAAGTATGACCCATGCGCTGGGTACCGATTATTGGTTTTACAAATTGTACAACTGGTGGGTTTCTTTTTAGCTGTGAAAAACAGGTTGAACTGAAAAATAATATAAAGGAGAAAAATAAAGATTTCATAGAAATAAAGGTAATCTGTTTTATAAAAAAAATATTCTGAAATAATAATTGAATAGTTAATGATATGCCTTTGTGCAGCGAAAGTTATTTTAATTAATTTTGCCAGATGCAGATTTTTCCAGTTTCCAGCAGCGCTGACAGCATTTTGTTTTTAAATGTGTCCCAGGTAATTTATAAAAATGATCCTAACTGGATACAGCCACTTAGTAAAGATGTGGAAGAAGTATTTGATGAGAAAAAAAACAAAGCGTTTCGCTTTGGTAAGTTACAGCGCTGGCTATTAAAGGACGAAGAGGGAAATCTGATCGGGCGCATAGCCGCATTTACAAATAAAAAATATAAAAATAAAGGTGATGATGTTCCTGTTGGGGGCATTGGCTTTTTTGAATGCATCAATAACCAGGAAGCTGCCGATCTGCTGCTGGATAATGCCAGACATTGGCTTATAAATGAAGGCATGGAAGCCATGGATGGACCCATAAACTTTGGGGAGCGTGACCGCTGGTGGGGCTTGGTAACTAAAGGCTATCAGGAGCCGATGTATTGTATGAATTATAATCCCGCCTACTATGTTGCTCTTTTTGAAAACTACGGCTTTCAGCATTTTTTTGAACAGGTGTGTTTTAATATGGAGCCAAAAGCGCCGTTGGAAAAAAAGATATGGGACAGGCACGCAGCTATTGCAGCAGATAAAAACTTTTCTGCCAGGCATATTGATAAAAAACAACTTGAAAAATTTGCAGGAGATTTTGTTGAAGTGTATAATAAAGCCTGGTCTGGTCATGGCGGCTTAAAGCAAATGGAAAAAAGGCAGGCCGTTATCATGTTCAATAAGATGAAGCCTGTGATGGATGAAAAAATTATCTGGTATGCTTACTATAAAAATGATCCTATTGCTATTTTTATAAATCTTCCTGACCTAAACCAATGGTTCAAACATCTACACGGAAAGTTTGGCCTGCTGCAGAAATTAAAGTTTTTGTGGGTAAAAAAAACCAGGCCTAATAAAAGATTCACCGGCATTGTTTTCGGTATTGTGCCGGAGTGGCAGGGTAAAGGTGTAGATGCTTATATTATTGCAGAATCTGCTAAAGTGATACAGCAGCCTGACGTACCTTATACTGAATATGAAATGCAGTGGATTGGGGATTTTAACCCAAAAATGCTGAACATCGCCGCCAGCCTGGGGGATGTAAAACGGAGTCGCAACCTCACCACTTTCCGTTATCTTTTCGATCGTACAAAAGAGTTTAAAAGACACCCCATTTTAAATTGATTTTTAAAGTTAATTTTACCAGAATACAAAGTAATTGACCATTCACTATTTCACTCATGGATAAGTTCATCGTTTCAGCCAGGAAATACCGACCACAGAATTTTAATACTGTGGTGGGGCAATCGCATATAACCACTACTTTAAAAAATGCAATAAATAATAATCAACTTGCCCACGCATTTTTATTTTGTGGCCCACGTGGTGTAGGTAAAACTACCTGTGCCCGCATTTTGGCAAAAACTATTAACTGTGAGAACCGCACTGCTGAAGGCGAAGCTTGTAATACCTGTAATAGTTGTGTTTCTTTTGATAATGGCACTTCTTTAAATATACATGAGCTGGATGCCGCCAGCAACAACTCTGTAGATGATATCAGAACGCTGGTGGAGCAGGTTCGCTTTGCACCGCAGGCGGGAGATTACAAAGTATATATTGTGGATGAGGTACATATGTTGAGTGCCTCGGCCTTTAATGCATTTTTAAAAACGCTGGAAGAGCCACCACCTTATGCCATTTTTATTTTAGCAACTACTGAAAAACACAAGATACTTCCAACCATTTTAAGCCGTTGCCAGATATTTGATTTTAAGCGTATAACCATCAACGATACTGTTCAGCATTTACAGGAAATATGCGAAAAAGAAAACATTACTGCGGAAAAAGCAGCACTGCACATAATTGCCCAAAAGAGTGAAGGTGCTATGAGGGATTCTCTTAGCATTCTTGATAAAATTGTAAGCTTCACCGGCGGTCAATTAACTTATGCAAATACACTGGAGCACCTGAATATACTGGATGAAGATTATTATTTTAAGATGATCAGTTATATGCAGCACCAGCAATTGAGTGATGCATTGCTGTTGTTTGATACTATTATTCAGAAAGGGTTTGAAGGAGATACTTTTTTAGAAGGTTATGCAGAATTTATAAGAAACCTATTGGTAAGTAAAGATCCTAAAGCTGCAGTGTTACTGGAAGTAGCAGATGATTTTACACAAAAATATTTACAGGTTGCGCAGGAAGTTTCACCAGGCTGGTTGATTGCTGCTTTAAATATTTTAAACGATAGCGGTATTGGCTATAAACAGGCACGTAATAAAAAACTTTTTGTAGAAATGTCGCTTATCAAATTGAGCTACCTGCAACAAGCCGTAGAAATAACTGCGGATAGTAATGGCATCATAAAAAGAAAGATAGCTGAGGAAACAAAGCCTGTTGCATTCAGAACAATTTCTCCTATTAAAATAAAAGAAGCAAAGAATATCGCAGCGGTAAAACCTCAACAAGTAGAAGCTGCAACACTTATAATAGAAACAGAAAAGCCAGCATCTGCAAAAAAAATTATTGTAACCAAGGCGGTAGAAACTTCAGAACCTTTAGGATCTCTTAAAAAGATAAGAGAACAGGTAATGGCAAAAAACAAATCCGTTACCGGGCCAAAACCGTTGACTCAGAGTGACCTGGAAACTGCGCTGCAAAACCATATTAAAAGACTTTTTTCTAAGAAGAATAATGTTGGTGCTGAAAACCTTAGAATTGCCAGGCTTACAATAATTGACGAAAATACATTTAATATAAGTATCAATACTTCTCTGCAGCAAAGAATAGTGGAGGCGGAACGCTCGGGTCTTATTGATTATATGCAGGAATATTTTAATAATCGGTCCCTAAAATATATGGTGACGGTAGATGCAAGCCAACTGGTGGAAGAGCCAACAGAAAAACAACTTTCCCGTAAGCAGCAATACCAGCTTTTAACAGAACAATATCCGGACATCAAAGACTTAAGAGACCGGTTAAAACTGGAGATAGATTAGCAAAACGCAGGAAAAGATCAATATAGGACTGATGTACAAGAGTGCGCCGCCTATGAAGTTGAGAAAAGAACCAATGCCGGGCCCAAAACCTTCATACAACTTTCCTCTTTTTGCATTAATTTCGGGCTTCAGAATTTTACAAAAGAAAAAATATTATGGCAGAAGTAATACGCATGCCGCTTTTGAGCGATACAATGACAGAGGGAAAGATTGTAACCTGGAATAAAAAAGTAGGCGATAAAGTAAAGGCAGACGATGTGCTGGCTGATGTGGAAACGGATAAAGCTACCATGGAAGTGAATGGATATGTGGATGGCACTTTATTATATGTGGGTGTGCCCGCAGGTAAAGCCGCAAAAGTGAATGATATTATTGCGATCATCGGTAAAGAAGGGGAAGATTATAAATCTTTACTGGAAACCGGTAATGGTGTAGCAAAACCTGCAGAAGAAAAAGCAGCAATACTAAAAGCTGAGGCAAATGCGAAAGAAGAAAAACCTGCTGCTGCAACAACTGCAAAAATTGGCCTGCCGGATGGCGCTAAAGAGATTCGTATGCCGCTATTGAGCGATACGATGACAGAAGGTAAAATTGTAAGCTGGAATAAAAAAGTAGGCGATAAAGTAAAAGCGGATGATGTATTGGCTGATGTAGAGACAGATAAAGCTACGATGGAAGTTGTGGGTTATGAAGAAGGAACGCTGCTATATGTGGGTGTAGAAGCCGGCAAAGCTGCTAAAATAAATGAGATAATTGCGATTGTAGGCAAGTCCGGTACAGATGTAAGTGCTTATGTAGCTGCCGAAAAAAGTGGTGCAAATAATGCTACTACTCCGGCTGCAACTGCTGCTGATAATAGTTCTGCAACCGAATCAACTGCGGCTACTGCTACCAGTGAGGAATCAGCAGCTTCATCAGATCAAAGAATAAAAGCTTCTCCGCTTGCTAAAAAATTGGCAGCAGAGAAAGGTATAGATATTTCTAAAGTGAATGGCAGTGGCGATAACGGAAGAATTACTAAAAAAGATGTAGATGGTTACATTCCATCTGCTGCGCCGGCTGCAGCTTCTGCAGAAAAACCAGCCGCTAAAGCTGCGGCACCTGTTGCAGCGTTTACTGCAAACGGCCAGGAAGGATATACAGATGTGGAACTAACACAAATGCGTAAAGTAATTGCTCGTCGCCTGGGCGAAAGCAAATTTACAGCACCACATTTTTACCTGACCATGGAAATAAACATGGACAATGCGATGGTTGCCCGTACAGCAATGAACGAAGTAAGCCCGGTTAAAATTTCATTTAATGATATGCTGATAAAAGCTTGTGCGGTCGCATTGCGCCAACATCCGGATGTGAACAGCAGTTGGATGGGAGAATTCATCCGCCAGAATCATCATATACATATCGGATCTGCACTTGCATTGCCTGAAGGATTGATAGTGCCGGTTATAAAATTTGCAGATCAAAAAACTTTATCACAGATTGCAGCTGATGCAAAAGCATTGTATGCAAAAGCAAAAGATAAAAAACTTCAACCGGCAGAATTCAGTGGAAACACTTTCACTATTTCTAATCTGGGTATGATGGAGATTGATGAATTTACAGCTATCATTAATCCTCCGGACAGCGCTATATTGGCGGTGGGACGTATTAAAGAAGTAGTTGTAAAAAAAGGCGCAGGCTTTGATGTTACCAATGTAATGAAAGTAACTTTGAGTTGCGACCATAGAAGTGTAGATGGAGCAGTTGGTGCATCATTTTTGCAGACATTGAAAAAATACATGGAGAATCCGGTTACTATGTTGGTATAACGGAAGTTCAATAAAGTTTAAAGGTTCAAAAGGTTTCACAGATCTTTTGAACCTTTTTTTTTGCGTGATATTTTTTGGATAACAGGCATTTGTTCTATAATCAACATTGTTGTGTCACTCACTTGTACAGCATATCATTCTTCATCTTTTACCTATGAGTAAAATTATATTTTCAAAATATTTTGAAAATTCAGAAACAGGAATTATATTTACAGTATGAAACTTTCTGAAGCAAAAGAACAATTCATTAATAGCTGGGGTGCCTTTGGCACTCAGTGGGGCATCAACCGCACCATGGCGCAGATACATGCGCTTTTGCTGGTGAGTACGCAACCGCTTACGCAGGATGATATTATGGAGCAGCTCACCATCAGCCGGGGAAATGTAAATATGAACATTCGTGACCTCATTGGCTGGGGATTAGTGGAAAGAGTTGTTATTTCCGGTGAACGCAAAGATCATTTTACTGCCGAAAAAGATATCTGGAAAGTAGCCACACAAATTATTAAAGAAAGAAAAAAAAGAGAATTGGACCCGATGATAAAATTATTGAGCCAGTTGGAAAATATTGATGGCGATAAAAAAGACAAGGAGACAAAACAGTTTCTTGAAATAATAAGTGGCATAAAAAAAACCGGCAACCAGGCAGACAAGGTTTTAGATGTAATGATAAAAGCAGAAGAGAACTGGTTTACCGGAAGTATTTTGAAAATGTTTAAATAAAATAAAAGCAGACCGGGGAAACCCGGTTTTTAAAGCAAATATATTTTCATTATTTTCTGAAAATTAAAAATAAACAATCATGAAAAAATTTAAAATAATTGATACCTGGATAAGCATTATACTCATTACTGGATTCTTATTGACTTCCCTCATTAAACGGGATGAAACATTTATCTATGGCTATTTTGTTATTGGTGGTTGGCAGGTGATAAGTATGATTATTCATGGCATTAATGGTTGGTTTACAAATAAAGGTAGTGGCAGGTTTGCATACCATTGCCTTGTGGCTGTAATTATTGGCTTAAGTCTGCTGGGAGCATTGGTTTATCCTGTTTTATACCTGGTGATGATTGTAATGATTTTTTCTGCACCAATTATGGCCATTGGTTATACGATGATGTGCTACAAAGAAGTGTATGTGAAAATGCAAAGACCATTAGCCTTACTAAAATGAAATGTAAAAAACAAAAAGAATGAAAAAGAAAATCGTTATTGCCGGAGGCACTGGATTTGTTGGAAAGTATATTAGTGAAAAGTTTCAAAATGAAGGTTATGAAATAAAAATTATTTCAAGGCAGAAAGAGCATATAAATTGGACTAATGAAGTTGCCATTGCAGAAGCACTTGAAAATTCAGAACTGCTGATAAACCTGGCGGGAAAATCTGTTGATTGCAGGTATAATGAAAAGAATAAAAAAGAAATTTATGATTCAAGAATTAATACAACTAAACAACTTGGTGAGGCTATTTTAAAATGCCAACAGCCTCCAACACTTTGGATAAATGCAAGCACAGCTACAATTTATCGCCACGCCGAAGACCGGCCGATGACAGAAGCTAACGGTGAAATTGGGAAAGGGTTTTCTGTAAATGTTGCAACTAACTGGGAAAAAACATTTTTTGATTTTCACCTTCAAAATACAAGACAGGTCGCTTTAAGAATGGCAATAATATTAGGAAAGGATGGCGGAGTTATAAAACCATTCACCAACCTGGTAAAATTTGGCCTCGGTGGAATACAAGGAAACGGCAACCAGATGTTTAGCTGGATACATATTGAAGATGTTTACCGTATAATTTTATTTATTCTGGAGAATAAAAAACTTTCCGGATTTTTTAATACTTCAGCGCCAAATCCAATAACCAATAAAACATTGATGTCTTCCTTTAGAAAAGTTTTACATAAGAGTTTTGGGTTACCTTCTCCAAAATGGCTACTTAAAATTGGAGCTGTTATTATAAAGACTGAAACAGAATTAATTTTAAAAAGCAGGTGGGTCATTCCGGAAAGATTACAAAATGAAGGATACATTTTTAAATATGAAAAAATTGATAATGCACTGAATAATATCATAAATACTTAAAACCGTAAACACAAACAGTATTCTCTTATTAATTTTGCATCTCAGTGAACTCTCATCCAATTATATTATTCGATGGCATTTGTAACCTTTGCAATGGTGCGGTGCAGTATGTAATAAGGCATGATTCGGAAGCTGTGTTTCAATTCGCTTCTTTACAAAGTGAATCAGGTCAAAATCTTTTACAGCAATACAATCTTCCGAAAAATAATTTTAATTCATTTGTACTGATTGAAGATAATAAAGTATACACAAAATCTACAGCAGCTTTAAAAGTTGCAAAGCGATTGAAAGGCGGTATAAAATTATTATATGGCTTTATTATTGTACCAGCATTTATAAGAAATGGCGTTTACAATATCATTGCAAACAACAGGTATAAATGGTTTGGCAAAAAAAATGAATGTATGATTCCAACGCCATCTTTACAGTCAAGATTTTTAAAATAATAATTATGGCTTCAAAAAAAACATTAGTCTTAGGCGCATCTGCAAACCCGGCACGCTATAGCTTTCTAGCTATAAATAAATTACGTGCTCACAATCATGATGTGGTGGCTATTGGCAAAAAAGAAGCAATCGTAAAGGACGTCGCCATTTCAACCACACCTTTAGATGTAAAAGATATAGATACCGTTACGTTGTATCTTAATCCAGCAAACCAGGTACCTTATTATAATTACATTCTATCGCTCCACCCGAAACGTATCATCTTTAACCCAGGTGCCGAAAATCCTGAACTGGAAGATATGGCACAAAAAGAAGGTATTAAAGTACAGGAAGCCTGTACACTGGTATTACTCAGCACCAACCAGTTTTAGTAGTAAAACTTCTAATTTTCCGGATTAAGCGTAAAAAAAATAATAGTACATACTAAGCAATACAATAATGCGTTTCAATATTTGAGTTTTATCCAAGAATCTCATTTTTAAAACCAAATACCATGAAATTGCTTAGTAAACCTATGCTTCTAGTATTGCTTTGCCTGTCAACGGCAGCAGTATATTCTCAACAAACGGTTGATGCAAGGCAAAAATTATTTGCCACATTGCCTGCAACAATGAAAGTAAACGATGCCTCTCTAAAAAGTGCTTTTACATTTTTCCCCGGGCAAAAAGTTTCTATCTCTCTCTCAAATAATTTTGTTTTTACTGGTGAGGTTATCAGTAATGAAGTAAAGTATAGCAACCTGCAGAATATAATCATTCGCTCTGCCACACTTAATAATGCTTTGCTTAGTTTATCTAAAATTATTAATGCCGATAAAACTATTTCTTATACAGGCCGTATCATCAGCAATAATGCATTTGATGGTTATGAAATAAAAAGGAGTATTGCAGGTGAGTACAACATGCAGAAATTCGAAACCGGAAAGATTTTTCAGGATTGCAGCTATTAAGCTGTGACCTGCTGTAAGTATAACAAAAACCAATATCCAATTCCAAATTATTTATCGTCCTAACACGGTAACTAAATCCAATGCAATGAAAAACTTTACTACACATGCCCTGCTATTTTGCATGCTGCTTATTTCAGCAGCCGCAAAGAGCCAGTCAGGCCCAAAACTTAACAGTCTTCCTGGTGCAACAGCAACTATTCTTTTAGATTTTGATGGACAAACAGTAACTGCCGCAGGCTGGAATGCGGGTAATACATTTACTGTAGGTGCCAGTAATTTAACGGATGCACAGATCACCGAAATTTTTGAAAGAGTTTCTGAAGATTATCGTCCTTTCAATGTAAATATTACAACAGACGAAGCAAAATTTGTTGCTGCGCCTTTAGCACAAAGAGTAAGAATAATTGTAACAGGCACCAGTAGCTGGTATGCGGCAGGTGTTGGTGGTATTTCTTATATCGGGTCCTTTACCTGGGGCGATGATACACCAGGTTTTGTTTTTGCCGACAGGCTTATCTATAACACTAAATATGTAGCAGAGTGTTGCTCACATGAAGCAGGTCATACCGTAGGTTTATCTCATCAATCTACTTACGATTCAAATTGTAATCTTATTCAAACATACAATCCCGGCGCAGGCGCAGGCCAAACAGGTTGGGCACCTTTAATGGGAAATAGTTATGGGCAGAATATGACTGGCTGGATCGATGGACCAACACCTTACGGTTGCGCAGCCACGCAGGATAATCTTACTACCATTACATCACAAAACGGCTTTACTTACCGCACAGATGATTATAGTGATGTAGTAGATGCAAGCGCTTATTCATTAGGTACCGGATCTTTTAATGTATCAGGTATTATTACAACAAGTACTGATAAAGATGCTTTCAAATTTGTAAATACAAACAGTGGCAATATACATTTAGAAGTAACTCCTTTTGGTCTCAATACAAATAATTCCGGAGCAAACCTGGATGTACAACTGTTCTTATATGATGGAAATAAAAACCTCATAAGAACATACAATCCTACCGATGTAATGAATGTAGTGGCAGATACTGTATTAACTGCAGGCACTTATTACCTCGTAGTTTCAGGCGCAGGCAATGCAAATGTTGGTAATTATGGAAGCCTTGGTTCTTATACGCTTTCAGCACTAAAAGGCCTTTTACCAATACACGATATTGCTCTAACTGGAATTAGTACAGATTCAAAACATAATTTAAACTGGAAGATAGTTGCAGACGAACCTATAAAATCTGAAACGCTCGAAGTTTCTACTACGGGAAGTACCTTTAAAACATTATCAAGTATAAATATTGCAGCAAATTCATTTAGTTATTCGCCAAATGAAAGCGGAACACTTTACTACAGATTAAAAGTTACTTCTGTAACGGGGCAGGTAATGTATTCAAATATACTTGCATTAAAAGGTACGGGCAATAATGTGAAGGCATATACCGTTTCAACGTTTGTAACCAATGATATAACTGTTAATGCCGCAAACAATTATCAGTATATAATTAATGATATGAATGGCAGAACGCTTGCAAAAGGAAGGGGTATAAAAGGCGTCAATAAAATAAATATTCAAAACCAGGCAACAGGCATGTACGTAATTCAGTTAATAAATAACAATACAAAACAAACAGAACGTATTATAAAACAGTAAGGTAGATTCATGTGTAAGTTAGGGGTCAGTGTTAGGGACTGGCCCCTTTTTTATGCCATTTATTTTATGGGCTATCAACAATAGTTTTTTAATCAGCTTCATTTGCGGCTATACGCTGTACTTCCGCTACGCTCCAGTGCCGCTGCTATCCGCCATCCCTTCAGCAGTAAAGCTTTATTCAACCATTTATTTTTTCTCCTAAAATCATTTTAAGTTAGCCGTCTTTTTCACTATTGACCATTGACTATTGACCGTTGTCATTTTACCCACATTTCCACATTCTGGCCTACATACAACGTTTTCGTAATAAAAGAATATTTTTTTATCCGTAAATTTAGAAAACCCCTTTAATATGTTATGGAGAAAATTTAATGGTGATACTATTCAGCTTCCTATTGAAGAAGCAGTGGCAGATGCTATAAAAAGAGAAACTGCTGCCGGCTATAAATTAAAAGTATGTATTGGCACCGATAGCCAGGTGAAAGGAAAAGATACAGAGTTTGCAACAGTAATTGTTTTTCTACGGGAGGGCCGTGGCGGCTTTATGTTTATTCACAACGAAAAAACACAGATCAAGTACAGTATAAAAGAACGCATGCTGGTAGAAGTTGCAAAAAGTATTGAGATAGCTTATGAGTTATGCAATCTTTTTACCGAGTACGATGTAGATATGGAAGTACATGCAGACATCAATACAAATCCTTCATTCAAGAGCAATGAAGCATTAAGAGAAGCAATGGGCTATATTCTTGGGATGGGCTTTGCCTTTAAAGCCAAGCCGGAAGCCTTTGCCAGCAGCAGTTGTGCAAATAAAATGGTGAACTAGACAAACTAAGGCAACTTAATTAGCGCTATTTTCTCCAGCCTAATGATAATACTGCCCTTTTGGTATTTTAAACAGCCGGCCTTTTTGAAAATCGGTAAAGGCTTTGTTTTCAGTAGCATGAGTACTTATCCAGTTTTGATACGCTGCCAGGTTAATGGAAGATTCAAAAAGCCACTCATTGTAAGCATCAAACATCCCTTCTTTTAAAAGCTGTTGCTGAAGTTCAAATAATTTAAATGGATATTTATTTTGCTGTGTGTTGTACCAGTCTAAAATAAAGCGGATACGTATCATAGTGAGTGATTCTGTATTGAGGCCCATTGAGGCAACAGACCCTTCTTTATTCATGCTTTGTAAAAACGCTTTTACAAAAACATTTTTATCCTTATTATTTTTTTCCAGGTCGGCATCTGTAAATAATTTTTTATAACCATCCAATAACAGCTGTTTTACTTCAGGCGCCTTACTGCTCATTGGTTCCATATTTATAAAGGTCTCACCATATAAAAGACACCACACTTTATCAGTGGTGAGGTAGTAATATTTGGCAGCATTGTAATAATTTTTGCTGTATGATGGATCTACTTCAATACCTTTTTCCCATTGTTTTATAGCATCATAATCTTTTTGTGCCCATAAAAGTTCACCCAGGTCATTGTAAAGTGGTCCACTCTCAGGGAATTTTTTCACCCCTTTACGATATACTTTCTCTGCTTCTTTTGGCTGCTCCATCCGCTTGTAAATATTTGCTGCTATCTGGAATGTCTGGTCATCTGCATCATCTTTATCCAGCGCAGGCTTAATGGCGGCTATAGCTTTATCATTATCATTCTGAAAATAATAGCTCAGCGCCAAGTCTTTTGCTACAGAAGTATTCTGTGGGTCCTGCTGTGCTGCACGGTTTAAAACCAATATGGCATTTGGATAATCACCCTGCCGTATAAATGCTTTTGCAGTTTCTTGTAATTGGGCAGTTGTTTGTGTTTGGGCAGTTGCAAAAGCAACGCTGATACACAAAAGTATGGGAAGTATTATTTTTTTCATTGTTGTAAAGATAAAAAAAGAGGCGTGTATAAAACGCCTCTTCCTTTTTTGATATGTTAATACCATCAATCTATTAGATGTGTAAGCAGCCCATCTCTTAATTTAGGTTCAAACCAGGTGCTTTTTGGCGGCATTACTTCGCCACTGTCCGCCACATCAAACAATTGCTGAATGCTGACCGGGTAAAGGCTTATTGCTAATGCCATTTCACCGCTGTTCACCCTGTTTTCCAATTCTCCGAGCCCACGTATCCCGCCTACAAAATCTATTCTTGTATCGGTCCGCTGATCTTTGATGCCTAAAATAGGCTCCAGGAAATTTTTCTGCAAAATACTGATATCGAGCACATCAATTATATCACTCGTGTATGTACCTTCCTTTGCCCTCAATTTATACCATTGCTTGTTTAGATACAGTCCAAACTGGTGTATAGCTTCCGGGCGGTAAGTGCTGTCCTTTTTTTCTACAATAAAATCTTTTTCCAACTTCTGTAAAAGATCTTTTTCATCAAGGCCATTCAGATCTTTTATTACACGGTTGTAATCCATTATGTACAATTGGTCTGCTGCAAATAAAGTCGTTAAAAAATAATCTGCATTTGCAGTAGCATTATCTCCTAATGCAGCTCTTACTTTAGCTGCAGATGCAGCCCTGTGGTGACCATCAGCGATATAAGTACAAGGTACCAATGTCTTAAAATACTGCGTAATATTATTTATTACATCATCATCACTCACTATCCAGATGCTATGCTGTACATCATGATCAGCAATAAAATCGTATTGGCTATTTTTATCTGCTATCCATTTATTTATTACAGCATCTATTTCAGCAACATTTTTGTAAGCTAAAAAAACGTTACCTGTTTGTGCCCTGGTCGTTTTTATATGATTAATTCTATCAAGCTCTTTTTCCGGCCGGGTAAATTCATGTTTTTTAATGAGGCCATTTTCATAATCATCTACCGAGCTTGCGCATACCAGGCCTACCTGGCTTCTGCCATTCATTGTAAGCCGGTAAATATAATAGCAGGGCTTGTTTTCCCTGAATAAAATACTGCGGCTTATAAATGCACTAAGATTTTCTTTTGCTTTATCATACACTTGCTGTGAATGAATATCAATATTTTCCGGAAGATCAATTTCGCTTTTTGTGATATGCAAAAATGAACTTGGATTGCCCTGTGCTGCAACTTTTGCTTCTTTGCTGCTGAGTACATCATACGGGCGGGATGCAACTGCTTTTGCATGCTGTGCTTCAGGACGGAGTGCCGTAAATGGCGTGATCGTTATCATGTAAAATTATTGCTTTTTAAGTAATAGTTCTTTTTCTGAAAGAATAAATTTATTCCATTCTTCCTGTTGGTCTTTATTCATACTATGTGAAGTTTCAACATCATACTTATCTTCAAGAGCAGTATATTTTTGTAGACTTCCCCTAAAAATGTTTTTTATCTGTGCCTTGTAATCATCTTTGTGTAAAGATGCATTTTTTACAAGACTAATGATCTCTAACTGGCAAAGTATTGCAATATCAAAATGCCCTTGCTCATGTTTTAAAAGTGCATCTGAAACTTTATCTTCCTTTTTCCACGACTTATCATTTACAAACTGAAGATTTACTGCAAGGTCTTTTATAGTTACATTGTTTCCTTTAAAATCTTCATCTGAGTAGCCATAATTTATATTCCAGAATGTATTAGCATAATAAAGAGATGATTGATCAGGAGTTCCTGTAAAATCACTCCATACCAATGGCCGGTTACCAACTTTGCCGCCGATAGTAATCTGCTGCGCCCGAATATTTACCAGGTTTAAAAAAATAAAAGCAACTAAACTTAGAAGCGTTTTCATGTTTCTTTAAAATGAAATATTATGGATGTAGTTCAGCGAAGCTTTTCATAGCATCTACCAATACCTGCACACTGCTTATAGGCATTGCATTGTATAAAGATGCCCTGAAACCACCCACGCTACGGTGCCCTTTTATTGCGGCAATGTTAAATGTTTTTGTATACTTTAAAAATGCTTCTTCCAGCGAGGGATCTTTCATTACAAAACATAGATTCATTTTGCTGCGGTCTTCTTTTGCAGCCGTGCCCACAAATAATTCATTCTCATCAATTTCTTTATAAAGTAATGCTGCCTTTGCATTATTTAGTTTTTCCAATGCAGCTACACCTCCCTGTGCTTTTAGCCAGCGTAGCGTAAGCATGCACACATACACTGCAAAAACCGGTGGTGTATTCAGCATACTATCTTCAGCAATATGATTGCGGTAATCCATCATGGTAGGGATGGCTTTTTTTACTTTGCCGAGAATATTTTGGTTTACCACAATAATATTTACACCGGCTGCACCCATATTTTTTTGTGCGCCAGCATATATCAGATCGTATTTATTAAAGTCAAGCACACGGCTAAGAATGTCACTACTCATATCCGCAATCAATGAATTACTGGTAGCAGGGATGTTATGCCACTGTGTACCGTAAATTGTATTGTTGGTAGTGATGTGTAAATATTTTGCATCGTTTGGTACGGCAAAATCTTTTGGTATATAAGAATAGTTTTTATCTTTTGACGAGCATACTACATCTACCTTTCCGAAGAGTTTTGCTTCCTTTATCGCTTTAGTGCCCCATACGCCTGTATCAGTATATGCAGCACTATCTTTTGCATCCAATAAATTCATTGGTATTTGCATAAATTGGGTAGAAGCGCCGCCATGCAGAAATAAAACTTTATGGTCATCATCCAGGTTCATCAGTTCTTTTACCAACGCTCTTGCTTCTTCCATTACATCAGTAAACTCAGGTGTACGATGCCCAAACTCCAGGAGAGATAAACCTGTATTATTGAAATTTAATATTGCAGCAGCAGCCTGCTCAAATACTTCTTTTGGCAAAATAGAAGGCCCGGCATTAAAATTATGTATAAATGCGTGCGGGGTTTGCTCATGTGGACTTAAACCATTCATCATTAAAATTTAGGCTGCAAATGTAACGAATTAAAAAAAAGGATGAGTGATCGATTCTGGAAGCTATTCTTCCCGACCTAAAATTTTACCACCAGTGTTCCATTTCGAATTTAATTGTTCAAATTCTTTTGCGTCAGCCTCAGAAAATTGTTGTTTCACCAGTGGTTTCAGATCAGGCTGGCCTGCATTTACCCAGGCGGTGTACCAAAAAGATGCTATGGCAAATATTGCCTGGCGCATGCGACGCTCCACCATGCCATTTAATTTTTTATTAAATGCAATTGTAAATCCGGAAGAATATTGGCGTATTAAAACGCCGTTTCTTTGTTCAAAAGAATATTTTTTATCATCACCAAATTCTTTGGTAAGTTCTCTTTCAATGTTCAGTACACTATCTGCTTCCTGGCCACTTTCAAGCACACGTGCCCAAATAAAATCACCGGGATTTTTTATGTATTGGGCTTTGCCAATAAAAAAATCAAATTCCTTATCTGCAAGTAATTCAGGTACACGGCTTTCCCAAAAAGCATGTATACCTTTTTGGTTCGTAAGCTGCCCATTATGATTTTGACTTGCATGTAACGGTACATGAGCATCTGCAATGTAATGGCCGATGTCCGCACTGTTCTTCATTATTTTACTGAAATTCTTTTCTTTAAAAGCAGCAGTAAGTCTTTTAAGCATTATCTGAATATGCCATGGTACAATGCCATTGGCAATAACAGTATCCTTTGAAAATTGTGCGATAGCAGAATCATAATTATGTGGCAATTCACTATATGGGTATGGGCCGTAATGATCAATATCAATGTAATGTCTTGGAGCCTCATCTTTTACTGCGTATCTTCTTTTATCCGGGTCTACAGCATGTTCTGTAATAAAAGTAATGTTAGGTTTATACAATACCATCATTTCCGGAGGCAGCAGAAATACAGCGTAATGATTTATTTTTTGATGCGCCCAAAATCCCCAGCAATAAGAAGGAAAATAAGAAAGCATCAGCAGGCAAAATGGAAATAAGATCCGTAAGATTTTTTTCATCTAAAAAGTATTGAAGTAAAAATACGTTTTTTTTAATAGCAACTATATCGTTAAAAACATCAGATATTTTCTACTTCTTCTATTTCTGTAACACCACCGCTTACTGCAAATTTCATAGTTTGTGCACTGCTGATATTCGTTATTGGTTTTATTCTTGATCTGGGTATAATGTATACATTACCCGCCACAGAATAAGCCATAGGCAGGTATACAGCCACATAATCCTGCAGGCCAAAGTCACTCATATCTTCCCGGGTTATAAAGCCCATGCGCCACACATCGTTATCGTCTACATTGGCCAATACATTTTGGGTAAACTTTTTTTTATCGCCGGCGAATGCTTCAAAAAAATCTTTGGTAGTGGAGTAAATGTGTTTAATACCAGGCGTTTTCTGCATAAACTTATCCATAAAACTTACAAGGCGGCCGGTTATAAAAAAAGAACTGAAATAACCAATGCCGATTACTGCTCCTATTATAATGATAAAGCCAAGCCCGTAATTATGTACATCTACTTTACCGTTTACATCTACCGATGAAAAGATCGGTATCCATCCATCTATAGTAGAAACTACAAAATACAAGGCATATATGGTAATTGTAATCGGGGCAAGTATCAGCAAACCCTGCAAAAAATACTGTAATACCCTTTTATAGTCGAATGGCTTTTCCATATAGAATTTTTAAGCTATAAAGGTAGTTTAAATGAGTGCTATTGAAGTTGAGATTCTGACTTTGCCGGAGCTGTTGCAAAATATTTTATTACAAATGGTAAAAAAATGTGATGGAAACTTTGGTTACATAAAAAGTTTCCTTAGTTTTGCATCCGATTATGATAGAAATAACAGAAACGAGTGAAAGGATCCATAAAAAAGCTCATGAGCTTTTTATGCAATATGGATTGCGGAGCGTAAGTATGGATGATATTGCCAATAACCTGGGCATGAGCAAAAAGACAATTTACCAGTATTATGCTGATAAAGATGCATTGGTAGATGAAGTGGTAAGTGCTATCATCAATAACAACCAGGAGACTTGTGATTTTGACAGGAATAATGCAAATGATGCTATTCACGAAATTTTTATGGCCATAGACATGGTGGTGGAAATGTTCAAAACAATGAACCCATCACTTTTATTTGACATGCAGAAATATTATCCAAAAGCATTTCAGAAATTTTTAAAACATAAAAACGATTATCTCTATAGTGCTATCAAAGAAAATATTATCAGGGGAATAAAGGAAGAGCTCTATCGCCCCGAAATAAACGTTGAAGTGCTGGCCAGGTATCGGGTAGAAAGTATTTTAATACCATTTAGCCCTGAGTTTCATACAAAGGTAAAAGCAAGCCTGGTAGAGATACAGCATGAAGTAACCCTTCATTTTTTATACGGATTAATTTCTCAGAAAGGTTATAAACTTAGTCAAAAATACCAACAGGAAAGAACAAAAAAATTATTAGCGGATGCAACGAAATAGAAACATGAAAACAATAATAAGTGCAGCGCTTTTGCTGATTGCAGGCATTGCAAACGGACAAAAAGTAAATCAACTTTCTGCACAGCAAGCGGTGGAGTATGCAAAGCAAAATTCTGTGCAGGTAAAAAATGCCCTGATCGATATTTTGATACAGGAGCAAACCAACCGGGATATAACTTCTGCAGCATTGCCACAAATAAATGGGAATGGATCAGTAACTAATTACCTGGATATACCCACCACTCTATTACCTGGAGAAATAATTGGTCAGCCGGCTGGTACATTTGTTCCGGTAAAGTTTGGTACCAAATGGATTTCCAGTGCTGCTGTATCCTTCAATCAATTATTATTTGATGGCCAGGTATTCATAGCTCTTAAGGCACGGACCGGTGTAATTAATCTTGTTAAAAAGCAGGAAGAAATTACGGAAGAAAATATTAAGGCAAACGTTTATAAAATTTATTATCAATTAGTAGCCGGTAAAACACAGATCAGTTTACTGGATGCAAACATTGGCCGGTTGGAAAAACTACAACATGATGTGAATGTGATGTATGACAATGGCTTTTCTGAAAGGCTTGATATAGACAAACTAACGGTACAGATTGCCAACCTGCAAACGGAAAAATTGAAGGCCAATAATATGATCAGCAATGGCTACTCAGGCTTAAAATTACTAATGGGAATGCCGATAAAAGACAGTCTTTCATTAACGGATACGTTAAGTGATGATCAGATAAGAGAAGGTGTATTGGCAGGCAGCCAGGGTAACTATAAAGATCGTAAAGACTACCAGGCACTGGAACTAAGTAATAGGCTAAATGAATTAAATGTAAGACGCTACAAACTAAGCCAGATACCAACTTTATCATTCAATGCCAATTACAGTAAGCAGGCGCAAAGAAACAAATTTGATTTTTTTGGCAATGGCCAGTGGTTCACTACATCTTACATCGGGCTACAATTGAAGGTTCCTATTTTCAATGGATTTTCTACAAGAGCAAAAATAGAAAATGCAAGACTGGCACTGCGTAAAACACAGAACCAGCAGGAAGCTCTTGAAATAAGTATTGATAATGATATTGAAAATGCGCAGAACAATTTTGCAACCGCTATTGCGACGATGGATTTTCAAAAAAAGAACATGACGCTTGCAGAAAAAGTATATGAGCAAACAAAAAAGAAATATGAAATAGGAACAGGTTCTGCAACAGATATTAATACAGCACAAACGGATCTGAAAGCAGCACAAACAAATTATATACAGGGATTGTATGATGCTATTGTTGCCAAAATTGATTTCTTAAAAGCAACCGGTAAACTTTAATAAAATAAATAATTAAAAGATAAATAAAGAGGATATGCAAAAGATCACCAAACTAAGTATTGCAATTGCACTTTTATTTTTTGTAGCATCATGCGGCAATAGTAAAAAAGAAGGCGATGCTAACATCAATGACAAAAAAGCAAAGCTGGAGAAATTAAAAACTCAGAAGAGCAAAGATGAAGAGGAAATAAAAAAACTGCAGGATGAACTTGCTTTAATTGATACTTCAGCAGCCAGCAGCAACAAAGAAAAACTTGTAGCAGTTGCACCTGTAACCATTCAGGACTTTAATCACTACATTGATTTGCAGGGAAAGGTAGATGCAGAAAATATTTCTTACATTTCACCGAGAGGTATGGGTGGCCAGGTACGGGAAGTTTATGTAAAGCAGGGGCAGCAGGTAAAAAAAGGCCAGTTGTTATTAAAGCTGGATGATGCAGTAATGCGCCAGCAGGTAACTGCTGCTACTCAGCAATTAGCTGGTATTAAAACTCAATTGGCATTGGCAAAAAATCTTGCCGGTCGCCAGCAAAATCTTTGGGATCAGGGTATAGGTACAGAGGTACAATTGATAACTGCAAAAACAAATGTGCAGAGTTTACAGGATCAGTTGGCAGCAGCTACAGAAAATGTAAAAGTTTCACAAACACAAATGAATACTGCAAATGTTTATAGTGATGTTGCCGGGATTGCAGATATTGTAAACATACGTGTAGGTGAAACTTTTTCAGGTATGGTGGCAACCGGACCACAAATAAAAATTGTAAATACCTCTTCTCTTAAAGTTGTTACAAGTGTTCCTGAAAATTATATCAGCAAGTTACATAAAGGCTCACCTGCAGAAATTACAATCTCAGATATTAATAAAATAATTAAAGCCCCTATTACACTTATAAGCCAGTCCGTTGATCCTTCAAATCGTGGTTTTACAGCCGATATAAAAGTGCCTTACAATCCGCAATTAAAACCAAACCAGGCAGCACAGGTAAGAATATTAGATTATTCTTCTGCTAATACCATTGTAATTCCGATTAATACAGTGCAAACAGATGAAACCGGAAAGTATGTGTACGTACTTCAAAAAACAGGTAATGGTAAAGCGGTTGCTAAAAAGAAATCGATCAACATTGGGGAAGTATATGGCAATAATGCCGAGGTGAAAACCGGGCTGCAGGCAGGAGACCAGTTAATTACTGAAGGCTATCAGAATATTTATGAAGGGCAGAATATAACAACAGCAGTAAAGTAATTGACAGAAAGAAAAAATTAAAAGATCATTATGAAGCAGTTCATAGAAGGAATAAGTAAAAAATTTAAACAGTTTAAACCCACATCCTGGGCCGTTGATAACCGTACAGCAATTTATATTATTGCAGCGCTTATTACTTTATATGGCTTAAATAAATTCAACACATTACCCAAGGAGCAGTTTCCGGATATTGTAATGCCTACTATTAGTGTTACTACTGTTTATGCAGGTAATTCTCCCAAGGATATTGAAAACCTGGTAACAAGGCCGATTGAGAAACAGTTAAAAGGAATAAGTGGTGCCAAAGTGACTAAGATCACCAGTGTTTCACAACCTGATTACAGTCTTATTATTGTAGAGTTTGACTCAGATGTAAAAACGGAACTTGCAAAATTAAAAGTAAAAGATGCAATAGATAAAGCAAGAACGGATTTGCCAAATGATCTGACAAGTGAACCAAATGCACAGGAGTTTGCATTTAGTGAAATGCCGATAATGTTTGTAAACCTCAGCGGCGACTTTGATGGCATGCAACTAAAAGCTTATGCTGATAAAATGCAGGATAAGTTTGAAGAGCTTACAGAAATATCAAGAGCAGAAATTGTTGGCGCACCGGAAAGAGAGATACAGGTAAATGCAGATCCTTACAAAATGCAGGCTGCACAAATAAGTTATACTGATATTGAAAATGCTATTAGTCGGGAAAATCATGATGTTACTGCTGGTCTTATAGAAACAGGCGGACAAAAAAGAACTTTAAAAGTAAAAGGCCAGTTTACTTCAGCGCTCGATTTACAGAATATTATTGTACGCAGTAGTGCAAGAGGTGCAACTGTTTACCTAAAAGATATTGCCGACTTAAAAGATACTGTAAAAGAAAAAGAAAGCTATGCACGTCTTGATGGTAAGAATGTGGTAACAGTGAACATTGTAAAACGTGCAGGGGAAAATCTTATTACCACAGCAGGTAAGGTAAAAGATATTGTGGAGCAAATGAAAAAAGATGAAGAGATCCCTAAAAACTTGAATGTTGTAATTACGGGTGATCAAAGTAAGGCAACGGCTACCTCTTTTCATGATCTCGTAAATACTATTGTGATTGGGTTTGTGCTGGTATTGGTAGTATTAATGTTCTTTATGGGAGTGACAAATGCATTTTTTGTGGCGCTTAGTGTGCCGCTGAGTATATTTGTTGCCTTCCTGTTTTTGCCGGTAGCAGATGCAATTGTCGGTACCCCTGTAACACTCAATTTCATTGTACTATTTGCATTATTATTTGGTTTAGGAATTATTGTGGATGATGCCATTGTGGTAATTGAAAATACGCATCGTATTTATAACAATGGCAAAGTGCCGATAGTCCGAAGTGCAAAAGAAGCAGCCGGAGAAATATTTATACCGGTGCTTGCAGGTACTGCTACAACTTTAGCACCTTTCTTCCCATTACTTTTCTGGAAAGGTATCATCGGTAAGTTTATGATATACCTGCCGACGATGCTTATACTTACACTGGCTGCATCATTGATAGTTGCATTTATTTTTAACCCGGTATTTGCGGTTACTTTTATGAGGCAGGAAGGAAAAGAATTTGAAGAAAAAAAATCTTTATTATTTAAAAAATGGTGGTTCTGGACAGCTATAGGCTTTGGCATATTGTTCAACCTTGCAGGCTGGAATGGATTCGGAAATTTCCTATTGTTCCTTGCTATTCTTGCAGTACTTAACCGGTATGTTTTCCGCAATATCATTCATGTTTTTCAAAATAGAATATTGCCTTGGTTAATGAACCATTATGAGAGTTTATTAAAATGGATTCTTAAAGGAACAAGACCAGCATGGGCGTTAGTAAGTCTGTTTGTATTATTCCCAATATCTCTTTTGTTATTGATTGCAAGAGGTAATAAAAGTACCTTCTTCCCGAGCGGCGATCCCAATTTTATTTATGTGTATTTAAAAATGCCTGTCGGCACTGCGGTAGAAAAAACAGATAGCATTACTCATGTACTCGAAGGAAGAGTTCAGAATATCCTTTCCAAAGAATTACCTGATAAACCAGGAGGAATTGTAGAAAGTGTTATTACGAATGTTGCCAACAGTGCTAATAATCCACGTGATAATAACAGGAGTATACAACCAAACCTGGGCAGAATACAAGTGTCATTTGTAGAATATGCCAAACGTGACGGCAAGCGTACAAAGCCATATATGGATGAAATACGCAGCCAGATGAAAGGTATACCAGGTGCCAGTATTGAAGTAGCACAGGAAGATGGCGGACCTCCAACAGATCCTCCGGTGAATGTTGAAATTGCCGGTGATGAATTTGACCAGATAGCAAAAGTGGCAACGAACCTTTCAAACTACCTCGATACGAACCAGATATATGGTATTGAGAATCTGCATATGGATGTGGATCTGAATAGCCCTGAAATAACGGTAAATGTGGATCGGGAAAGAGCAATGGCAGAAGGATTAAGTACAGCCCAGGTTGGTATGGAACTTCGTACGGCTGTTTTTGGAAAAGAAGTGAGCAAACTTAAAATAGGGGAAGATGAATACAAGATCCAGTTACGTTCAAAAGATTATTCTTCAAAAAATGTAACTGACCTGATGAATACGAGAATGACATTTATGGATATGAACACCATGGGTGTAAAATCAATTCCTCTTAGTGCAATTGCGACAATTGATTATACCAATACATCGGGCGCTATTGCACGTAAAAATGTAAAACGTACAATCCAGTTACAATCAAATGTGTTGGATCCTACTATGGCTGGAGAAGTAAATAAGCAACTTGCAATTAAAATAGAAGATTTTAAATCAAAGTCGAATATTCCTTCTACTGTTACCATCAGACAAACGGGACAAGGCCAGCAAGAAAAAGACAATTTGACTTTTTTATTAAGTGCGTTAGGGATTGCTTTGGGATTGATATTCTTAATTCTTGTATTACAGTTCAATGCACTCAGTAAGCCGTTCATTGTTCTGACAGAAATATTTTTCTCCATCATTGGGGTATTTATTGGCTATGCAGCAACGGGTATGACAATAGCCACCATCATGCTTGCTGTGGGTGTTATTGGCCTTGCAGGTATAGTAATTAAAAACGGAATTTTGTTGATAGAATTTACAGACGAATTGCGTGGCCGCGGAGCTCGTATAAGAGAAGCTGCAATTGCCGCAGGTAAGATTAGGATCATACCGGTATTGCTGACAGCACTGGCTACAATGCTTGGCTTACTACCGCTTGCAGTTGGTTTTAATATTGATTTTGTTTCTTTATTCCAGCATTTTAATCCTCATATTTTCTTTGGTGGTGATAGTGTTGTATTCTGGGGCCCATTGAGCTGGACGATCATATTCGGATTAATTTTCGCATTCTTCCTTACATTGATAATGGTACCAAGTATGTACTTGATTGGAGAAAGGTTGAAGCGCCCGATGGAAAAATTCTATGGTGGTAGATGGATAGGAATACTTGGATTTACAGGGCCATTCTTTTTTCTCTTTGTTGGTTTGATGTATTTGGTAAAAAGAATACAGGGCAAAAAAGTATGGAATGGTTTGTTGGCAGATCATCCATCGAAGAAAAAATAATCAGAGATTATTTAATAAAAAAATGCCGCTCAAATTATAGAGCGGCATTTTTATTTACCCGTATACTTTAAAATTTTAAATTTTTATTTCTCCTTCAATAGAATCGTCCATCGTTTTGCCAATTGCTGCACCGACCAGTCTTTTTGCCATTCCAACGATCATGTTGTGTTTGGTGTCCCAATAATATCCTTCTGATGGTTCTACTTTTATTACGGTTATTCTTGGGTCATCTACACCTTCGGTAAACCAGGTTTTAATGATCGGTTCCCACAATTCTTTTATTTTATTCTTGTCTTTTGATACAGTTGCCTTACCATAAATATTCAAAAAATCAGAATAGTGAGATCCCTGGAACATCAGTTGTACTGCAGTGTCTGTAGCCAGTTCTTTATTTTTTTTACTATCATCAGCACTTAAAAACCAAAGTATGCCTTCGTCATCTATTTTTTGTACAGACATTGGCCTTGTAGAAAAAGCCCGGTTACTTTTTATATTAGTACAAAAAAAACAGCTGCTGGCTTTCTTTACCAATTCCTGCATTTTTTTTATTGAATCTTCCCCTGTAAGATCCTCATGATTTTTTTCTTCTTGATTTTGATTGATGCTATCCATAAAATTATTTTTTTTAAGAAAGTTCAATTAGTGAACCATTGTTAAAAAAGTAGAGACTGTTTAATAATTTATACGGTGAATTAGAAATAGCTTTGACAAAACAGCTAACTTTTTTTATACTTTCTTCGTTCCTGAGGAAATATGTACACAAACTGAATGGTAAAAATGTAATAAATAATATTTAAAATCTTACTTTAACTATTCCAAACTAAACTGAACATTTATGAAAAAGTTATTTTCTCTTTTACTTTCCTTTGCAATTTCTTTTAACATTACGGCTCAAAAAACATATATCCAATGTGGTAAAATGTTAGATGTTGTATCAGGTACTACTAAATCTTCGGTAACAATTATTGTAGAAGGAAATAAGATCGTTGATATAAAAGATGGGTATGTTTCAGGTACTGCTGCAGATAAAATAATTGATCTTAAAAATAAAACTGTTTTGCCCGGCCTTATGGATTGTCATGTACATCTGGAAGATCAGTTCTCTAAGACAACAATAATAGATGGCGTTAGAGAAAGTGATGCTGATATTGCTTTTAAGGCTGCAGTATATGCGAAGCGAACTTTGATGGCGGGCTTTACCACCGTAAGAGATCTTGGCGGCACAGGTGTAAATATTGCTTTGCGAAATGCTGTAAATAAAGGAGAAACAATTGGCCCAAATATTCTTACTGCAGGTACTGCCATTTCTGCAACAGGTGGACACATGGATCCATCTGTTGGGTTCCGAGATGATCTTTTTCGCCAGTTGCCTGGGCCGGAACAAGGCGTTGCAGATGGAAAAGATGAAGTGATGAAAGCGGTACGTTTTCAATTTAAAAAAGGTGCAGACCTGATCAAGATTGCATCTACCGGCGGTGTACTGGACTTAAGTAAAGATGGCTCCGGCGCACAATACAGTATAGAAGAAATAAAAACGATTGTAGAAACCGCAAAAGATTATGGAATGAAAGTAGCCTGCCATGCGCATGGTGCTGAAGGAATAAGAAGAGCGATACTGGGTGGCGTTACATCTATAGAGCATGGTACATTTATGAATGAAGAAGATATGAATCTTGCAAAACAATATGGTACCTGGTATGTACCCACCATCATTGCCGGAAAATCAGTTGCGGACTCAGCAAAAATTCCGGGATATTTTCCTGCTGTCATCACAAGAAAAGCGCTGGAAGTAGGCCCACAAATACAAAATACATTTGCCAAAGCATATAAGGCCGGGGTAAAAATTGCGTTTGGTACAGATGCTGGTGTATATGCCCACGGAAAAAATTATATTGAATTTCAATACATGACAGAAGCGGGCATGCCGGCGTTGGAAGCCATAAGGGCAGCCACTTTATATGCATCAGACCTTTTAGGTATAAAAGACGAAAGAGGGAGTATCACTGTTGGTAAAATGGCAGATATTATTGCTGTAGATAGTGATCCTTTAAAAGATGTAAAAGTATTTGCGAATGTAAATTTTGTAATGAAAGAAGGCGTAGTGTATAAACAATAAGGCTAAATTTTAAACCTTCCTGTTTTACTTTACGTTAATAAATCATGAAGAAATTACTAGCGCTTGTTTTTATCGTTTCAATTTCATCGCAGGCTTATTGCCAGCAGAAAACAGTAGATAATTTTAATTATAAAAAAGAAAAAATAAATAAGAACGGTTTCCTGGTTTTGGCAAGCTGGTCTGCAGCAAATATTATTTACGGGAGCATTGCCGCTTCGCAAACAACCGGCAGCACAAAATATTTTAACCGGATGAATGCCATTTGGAATGGTGTAACATTTAGCCTGGCGGCATTCAGTTATTTTACTTTAAAAAAGGAAGCAAGCCTTAGCTACGAGCAATCTTTAAAAAGGCAAGCCACACTGGAAAAAATATTTCTTTTTAATGCCGGGCTGGATGTGGCATACATAGCCGGTGGAGTTTACATAAAAGAAAGATCTAAGAATACAACAAAAAATCCGGAACGATTAAAAGGCTTTGGGGAGAGTATTGCTCTGCAAGGAGGTGCTTTACTGCTGTTTGATGCGGTGATGTACAGCATACATAATTGCCACGGGAAAAAATTGTACAGCATGGCCGGGAAAGTACAATTAGCTTCCACGGAAAATGGTATAGGACTGGTGATGAAGTTGTAAAAATGTTGAATGATGTTTTACTGCTGAAGAGCGGCGGGATAGCAGCGGAAAGCCCTGAGTGAGGAACGAACGAAGGCTTGTAGTGGATAGCCCGGATTAACGCTTATTCTTTACTGCTGCCGACCGCCCCAATATCTTTATTGTAATCCTTCTTTCAACTGTTTTAATTTTTCAATAATGGCATTCGTTTTTGCATGCTCTTTTCTCACTGATCTTTTGCCTAACCACAAAGTTGCAATCAACATCCAGGAAATATAGATTACGATGAAAAGGATTTTCCAAAAAAGTTTTGCATGTGCGATGGCAACAGTTTCATAGAAATAAAATGCAAACCCAAGGTTTAAAAAGATGGTGTACCACATCACGCCTTTTGTGTTGATCCATTTCTGATGCTGGTGAAATTTTTCAAACTGTTGTAAAAGATCATTAGGAGATTGGGAAAAATCTACCCGTTTTAAAAATAGGGATTGCCTTAGTCGAATGATCGTATAGGTTATCATGCAAATAACCATTATTGCAATGCCGATATAACTGCTTATAAATTGAAAATGTACAAATAGTGTAACATAAATAATAGCAGCCAGCGCAAGGCACATACAAAAAGATTGCACCAATATTTTTCGGGCTATTTGATTTTTTTCTTTTACTGCTTTTTTAACGATAGCATCAGCCGCTGGAATATCCAGCCGCTGCGGTGCTTTCCATAAAGCTTCAATGTCATCAAAGTTGTTCATACTTAAAAAATATTTTTGTCAACTCTTGTTTTATGCGGTGAATTTTCACTCTTAAATTTCCTTCTGTAATGTTTACTGTACTTGCTATTTCATCGTACGGAATTTCTTCCAGCACCATCGAAATGATAAGCCTGTCTGTTTCCGGTAATTGATGAATGGCTTTGTATAATTGCTGTATGTGTTGCTCTTTTGTTACGCCACTCAGGTCATCGGCCTTATCAAAATTTTCCTGGAGTTCCGCCGGCATTTTGTTCTTTGCAGAGCGGATATGCGACAGGCAGGTGTTAACAGCAATGCGATAGATCCACGTACTTATTTTTGCATCGCCACGATAAGTTTCCCGGTGTTGCCAAACTTTTATAAAAGTTTCCTGCAAAAAATCCTGTGCCTGCGCTTCATTATCTGTATAAGCCATGCACATGCGCAGCACCTTGGGCGCATGCTTATTGTATAATTCAGTAAAGTTGGTTGTATCCTTCAAAAAATATTTTCAATTATTTCAAAAAATCATCGATTTGTTTGTACATCCATTCCGGCTGATCGTACATAATAAAATGTTTTGAGTTTGCTACCGCAATGGTTTTGTTTTGCAAATTAGCATATTGTGCCTTCATAATTTTTTCGCTGATTTCTGCAGTACCATAAATACTTGGCATTATTAGTACCGGGCATTTTATTTTTGTAAGTCCCGGGCGGATGTCTGTCACCATCATATCTAAAAAAGTTGCGCCTAAAGTAGTGCGGTCGCTGTTATAATTCCAGGTTGCAATTTGATGTGCCCTTGCTGTATCACTTACCTGCCCGAGCATCAGCCTGGCTGATTTGTCAATATATCCTGAATCGGGTTCGGCTTTAAAATAATTTACAACAGACGTGTAATTGTACCGTGGATCTTTTTTTAAGGCTTCGTAATCCACATTTTCATTTTCCATAGCAGAATATGCAGGCACGCCATCTACAATGATCATTTTACTTATTTCATTTGGTATTTCGCTGGCCACCCAATCGCTCATAAAACCGCCAAGGCTGTGGCCCATAAGTATTACATGCTGTAATTTCTTTTCATGAATATAGTTTACGATCGCTTCTCTTATTGTTTTTAAAATGGGTGTATCTATTGCCGGCACGCCATCATAACCGGCAAGTGTAAGCACATGGCATTCGTATTTATTTTTAAGATGATCGACGGTTTCTTTCCATACCTCTCCGCTGCAACTATAGCCGGGTATTAAGATTATTGGTTGGCCTTTTCCATATACTTTTACGTCAAAGGCTTTTGATTGGCCGTGGCTTACAAAACAGATAAATAAGAAGCTGATAATTAGAAATGGCTTGCCCATAATGTTGATTTTTTCTTTTAGATGCAGCAACAATAAAATTGTTACAACCGTTAAAATAAATTCCTTTTATTCTGCAAATGCAGACATTATCTTTATAAAAAATATATAAATATGATAAAGAACCATGAAATAGATTATAAAATTTACGGAGAAGAATTACAATTTGTAGAGATAGAATTGGACCCGGGAGAAACAGCTATAGCAGAAAGTGGTGCTTTTATGATGATGGATAATGATATACAAATGCAGACCTTGTTTGGCGATGGCAGTCAGCAGCAGGACAATAGCGTACTGGGGAAATTATTCAGTGCCGGTAAAAGATTACTGGTCGGTGAAAGCCTTTTTATGACTGCATTTACAAATACAGGACAAGGTAAAAAGAGAGTAAGTTTTGCAGCGCCCTATACCGGAAAAATAATTGCCTTCGACCTGGCAAAACTGGGCGGTAAGATCATTGCACAGAAAGATGCTTTTTTATGTGCAGCAAAAGGGGTGAGCATCGGTATTGAATTTCAAAAAAGATTAGGCACCGGAATTTTTGGTGGCGAAGGATTTATAATGGAGAAGTTGGAGGGTGATGGCTTGGCCTTTGCCCATGCCGGTGGTTATGTAATGGAAAAAGAACTGGCGGCAGGTGAAATATTAAAAGTAGATACGGGCTGCGTGGTAGCTTATACACCCGGAATTGATTTTGATATTGAATTTATCCGTGGCGTACGCAACTGGATGTTTGGTGGTGAAGGTTTATTTTTTGCAAAGATGACCGGACCGGGAAAAGTATGGTTACAATCATTACCCATCAGCCGACTTGCTGGAAGAATATTTCAGTATGCACCGCAAAGAGGCGGCAGAAAAGAAGAAGGAAGTATTTTGGGAAGCTTAGGGAACTTATTGGATGGCAGGGAATAATCAACCCAATCATCTAAATCATAGTAAACAAAAAAAGCCGCTTTATTTTAGAGCGGCTTTTTCAAAAGAATATTAATAGATAGGCATTTTTATTTTCCCAAAAAGAATTTAAAACCAATGCCGAAATTAGATAACAGGTTACTGTTCAAATTTGTATTGGCTGAAAAACTGTTTCCTTTTTCGATGGTTGTTGTATTAGGTGATATGTACTGTGTTTCCGATTTTGTACTTGCATAAGAAACTGAAGCAATGTTTGGCATTGATAATTCAATCTGCATACGCTTGCATAAGGAATACGAGATACCCGGTATAAAGGAAATGCCAGCACCATTAGAAGTAAATCTTGTAACATCGCTTACTGGTTGAAAATTTTCATAAGTACTTTTTGAATGACTATAAACTAAATCTCCCTCTCCAAAAAAGTAAAAATTCTTAGCGAGTGATTTATATTTTCTGTAAAAAATTCCAGCGCTAAAATTGCTGGATGTATTTCCAGGGTCATTTTTGGAGGAACCATAAGACGCAATAATACCTGCAACAGTATTATCTTTTATTACTTTACCGAACTGAATATTTGAATAAAAAGATTCTGACTTGGATACTGAATAAGGTAGATTTCTTGATTTATTGTAGCTAACACTTCCTCCTAATAAATATCTTCCTTCATTAATTTGTGCATTTACAGCAGTGGCTGTAAAAAAAATAACTGCGATTGGTAATAAAAATTTTGTTTTCATAATTTAATTAATTTTAGTTGAACAAATAAATGAATGAAATTTTTATAAAAAGAAAACGGTAATGTTGTTTAACAACATTTTATATTAACTAAAAACCAAATTAAAATATTGATGCAGCGTTTTTTAAAAGGAGCTTTTTTATTTTAAATGATTACACTTTCAACCAACCTGTAATGCTCATTCTTGTTGCGTTGGTGAGTAGGACTTCATGTTCCATTTCGCTGCTTTTAAAAAAAATAGCTTTACCGCTTTCGGGAGAAATCTTTTGAGTATAGCCGTTATGATGAATGCATAATTCGCCGCCATCTTGCGGCCGCCAATTTTCGTTTAGGTATATAATAACAGAATATTTTCTGCTGTCGTTATTGCGGAACTGATCGAGATGCTTTGTGTAAAAACTTCCTTTTTCATACAGGGTATAATGAAACTCGTAACCGGTAATGCCGGTGTAGCAGGTATTATTGAGATGAAGAATGAATTCATCTACATGGTCTAAAAAAATATTTTCATAAACATTATTGTGGCTACGATCCAGCCAATAAATAATATCGCTTCTTACAGCTTTATTATGAGTGGATGTTTTATTGCCGGTACCGGCATGCTGTAATTTATTTTCTGAATAAAGTGCTTCCAGATTTTCTTTAAGATGGGTGGAAAGTGTGCTGCTTAAAAAATCGTCTGCAATGCCGACTTTGGTTTCTATAAAACTGTTGATAAGCGTATCAAAGATATTTTGCAATAAAGTTATTTGAAAGCTGATGTTGGCATGTTGCCCGGGTGAAGATAGGCTTACCCTTGGCATTATCATCTTTTATTAAAATTGTACAATAAAAGAAGGAATGATCGAATTATAAATGTTGCTATGAAATACCATCGCTGAAATTTTAGCCCTGATAGAAGTGAAAGCCCCGCAGGAACGACGAAGGAGTGACGAGGACCTGCAACAGATAGCGGGACCGAAGCTGAATGAAGAACTGCAGCTGAGCTTCTCAATTGTATTTATAAAAAAAGCCGCTTTAAAAAAAGCGGCTTTATCAAAAATATTTTTATTAAAATTATCTCCTGTTCAGTTTAGATAATAATCTTAAAATTTCCATGTACAACCATACGATGGTTACCAGCAGGCCAAATGCGCCGTACCATTCCATGTATTTTGGGGCACCCATTTCTGCACCTTTTTCTATAATATCAAAATTAAGAATAAGGTTAAGTGCAGCAAGTGCTACCACAAACATTGAAAAACCAATGCCTAATGGAGTGCTCTGAAAAATGAATGAAGGTGCATTGGAACCGACTAAAGTAATAACCCAGCACACCATATAAAATATTGCAATGGCAATTGTAGCTGTGATGATCACTTTTTTAAATAATGGGGTGGCTTGTATTATTTTGAATTTGTATAGTAAGAACATTACACCAACCACGGCAAATGTTAGCCCGACTGCCTGTAACACTATGCCGGAATATCCGACTGCATTACCATCTTGTGTGCCCGCCGCAGCATACTCGAAATAGGCAGAAACAGCGCCTACAAATAATCCTTCTAACAAAGCATAAGCTGGTGCAAGGTATTGGCTCCATTGTTTTTTAAAAGCCATTATAACTGCGAGTGCAAGGCCGCCAAATACGCCGATCAAAATCAGCGTCCACGCATCGCCGCCTTGTGCAGCTTCCTTCCAGGAATAGTAAGAGCTTGCAAGCATTAATAAAAACAATACACCAAATTTATTTAGTGTTCCTTTTACCGTCATCGTATTTTCATGCGTTACAATATCATCTAAAATAGTATCACGAAATTTACTTTCAGATAGGGCAGGGTTACCCGCTTTAAATAGTGCCATAGTTTGTAGGTTTAGAGGCTAAAATTATTAAATTATTTGCTTAATTCACTATAAGTTTTGTGAAATGATGAAAGCAATTAATATGTGTGTTATTCTGAAAGCCCGGGGTATTTATTAATTGTTTCAAAATTGTATTCATCCCTTTGTTTTAAGGCTACCACAAGCCGGTGCAGGGCAGATGAATCTGCAGCGCTCCAAAATGTACGGTCATGCGCCAATAGCACAAGCTCGTTAGGAGTCCGGGTTCTGTTATGAGCAAAAGCACTATCTATTTCGCTTAGCAGTAAAGTATCACTTTGTACCAGGTTTTGATCATTTGTAAAATGCCATTCCAGGTCCCAGCCCATGGCTGTATAGCCTTTCTTTTGCAAACTGTCGGCAGTGGCGGTACTGGCTTTTATATCTGTAATATTCAGGTTTTTTGTACGCCAAATATTGCGGCCAGGCAGCCTTACAATATTATTTGTAAGGTGAAGGCTATCTGCACATCTTGTAAAATCTTTTACAGCGCTGTCTTCAAACGTATAAAATTTTGCATACTTATTTTCAAAAGCATGCGTATAACTGTGATTGGCAATTTCAAAAAGATTATTTTTTACAAGGCTGTCGTAAATGTTGAGTTGTTCCTGGCTGCCGTATACATGCTGGCCTACAACAAAAAGTGTGGCGGGCATTTTTTCCGCTTTCATAATATCCATTACTTTTTTGGTGCCTTTATTAGGGCCGTCATCAAAAGTGAGATAAATGGTTTTCTTTTTCCGGGCTTTTACAACCGGCTGCGGTTTTATTATTACTGCAACACTGTCTTCTTTTACAACCGGCAGTTTAAAAAGAGCAACCGGCTTGTCTGATTTGTAAAAATAAATGCTGCTGAAAGTGATGGTTAAAACGGATGTTTTAAAAAAGGCAGAGCTGCTGAAATAGCTCCCCGGATCGGTACTCATGATGTGTCTTGATTTAAGACATTAAGGTACTATGAAGTATCATCGATTTCCAAAATCCCTTTGTTAATTAATCTTAAAATAAAAATAATTTCAGAATAAATTCCAACATTTAAAAGGAACAGATCATTTTGCAGTTTTTAAACAAAGATCATTTACACCCTTTTCAACTTAGGCGCCTATTCATTACCTTTGCAATATGGAACAATTGGCTACGCAAATAGAGCAATATAAAAGTGAAATAGGCGCTGCAAATGCGGTAAATAAAGAAGAGCTGGAAGCTTTTCGCATAAAATACCTTGGTACAAAAGGCCTGGTGAAAACAATTATGGGCGAAATGAAAAATGTAGCGCCTGATAAAAAGAAAGATGCGGGACAGTTGCTGAATGAGTTTAAAATTTTTACAGAACAAAAATTTGAGGAACTAACAGCTGCGATAGGTAATGATACATCAACTTCCACTAATTCGATTGACGCCTCTCTTCCGGGTTATCCGTTGCCTTTAGGGGCACGTCATCCAATCAGCATTGTTCAGAATAAAATAATTTCTATTTTTCACCGGTTGGGTTTTGCCGTTGCCGAAGGGCCGGAAATTGAAGATGACTGGCATAATTTTTCCGCATTGAACCTGCCGGAAAATCATCCTGCCCGTGATATGCAGGATACATTTTACATTAACCAGGATCCTGCATGGCTGTTGCGTACGCATACAAGCAGTGTGCAGATACGTGAAATGCAAAAAGGTAAATTACCTCTTCGCATTATTTGCCCGGGCCGTGTTTATCGCAATGAAACCATCAGTGCCAGGGCACATTGTTTTTTTAACCAGGTAGAAGGATTGTACATAGCAGAAAATGTTTCGTTTGCGGACCTAAAACAAACGCTTTATTTCTTTGTTCGGGAAATGTTTGGAAATGATGTAAAGGTTCGTTTTCGTCCTTCCTATTTTCCATTTACAGAGCCGAGTGCAGAAATGGATATCAGTTGCCTTATATGTGGCGGCACCGGTTGCAGCGTTTGTAAAAAAACCGGCTGGGTAGAAATTTTAGGTTGCGGTATGGTGCATCCAAAAGTTTTAGACAATTGTGGCATCGATAGTAATAAATATACCGGCTTCGCATTTGGCATGGGTATAGAACGCATCACTATGCTCAGTTACCAGATTAAAGATCTTCGGCTTTTTAGTGAAAATGATACCCGCTTTTTAAGTCAGTTCACAACAGCATTATAAAAAATATTTTGGGGCTGTGGTCTGTATACCAGTATCAGCAGTAGTTCCGGCTATCCGCTGTAGCCCTCGTTCCTCGGCCTGCCGCTCCTATCCGGCAGCCATTCAGCATTTATTGCATCTATCAGCAAAAACACCGGTTATTTTATTAATTCCCACTTATATATAAGAAATCTTTGGCATTAAAATTGAAAAATAAGGGTGTATTAAAACCCAAAACAACATGAAAAAAATACATTTACTCTTCAGTATCATCATTACAGTTCTTTTTTTTGCATCCTGTGCTACTTCTAAAGATGTCAGGAATTACCGCAAAGAAGTGGATGGACATTGGCAACTACACACTATAGTAACAGAAGGCATTACAGGGAAAATAAAAGCACAGATATTTAATGAAGCAGATTTTAATTGCTTTGTAGGCAGCAACTGGACGTTTAATAAAAATAACAGTCTCGGTAGTTATACTATTGCTCAAAATGCCAATGAATGCGTTGCTATTAAAAGAGATTTTCGCTGGTCTGTTTATGAGGCATCTGGTCAGCCTAAATTATTACAGTTCAAAAGACTCGATAAAAACTTAAAAGAAATTGATGACAATAGCGGCGGCTTCCGTTTCACCATTGTCAACATCGATAAAACAACTATGCAGCTTCGTAGTGATATTACTTTTGAAGGTAAAGCAGCTTCGTTTATTTACAATTTTGTAAAAAACTAATCTTAGTAAAAACAATTTTTGGAACAGCTATTATAATTTTTTCTGCACACGGAGAATATTCGGCTATTTCCATCGTACAATTAAAACTAATAAAGATGAAAATGATTTTAAAAAACACAATATTTTATGCAGCGGCAGCCATGCTTTTTTTAAGCAGTTGCGATGCTACAAAAAGAGCAAGTAAGCAAGACAAAGGTGTAGCAATTGGCGCAACAGGTGGTGCGGTGATTGGCGGTATTTTAGGAAACAATATTGGCAAAGGCGGCAACACTGCATTGGGTGCAATTATCGGGGCAGCAGTTGGTGGTGTTGCAGGCGGAATTATTGGTAATAAAATGGACAGGCAGGCGGAAAAAATTAAAACAGAGATACCTGGTGCTAAAGTAGAAAGAGTTGGGGAAGGTATTGATGTAACATTTGATGAAAATAATCCCGATGGTTCAAAAGCAGGTGTTTATTTTGCCACTAATAAATTTGATATTTCGTCAAATTCAAAACTTGCTTTAGACAAAATGGTGAAAATATTTGCAGAATATCCCGAAACAAATATTTTGGTAGAGGGCCATACAGATGATGTTGGTAAAGAGGCATATAACATGACACTTTCTGAAAAAAGAGCTAACGCAGTGGGTGATTATTTAAAAGCTGCAGGCGTTGCTTCATCAAGATTTACTATAAAATGGTATGGAGAAACACAACCGAAAGTTGAAAACACTTCAGCAGAGAACAGGGCGCTTAACCGTAGGGTGCAGTTTGCAATAACAGCAAATGATAAAATGAAGGCTGATGCAAAAACAGAAGCAGAAAAGACAAATTAAGTAACATTAGATTATACAGTACTGCCGGGTAGCAAAGCATTTTTCAAAAGAAAATTGCAGAAGCATCCGGCAGTTTTTTATTTTTGCAATATGATAGAAAATATTTGCGTAGTAGGTGCAGGTACAATGGGCAATGGCATTGCTTTGGCAGCGGCTCAAAATGATTTAAATGTAATCCTTTTCGATATAAATGAAAAGATACTAACCCCGGCAAAAGAAACTATCAATAAAAACCTTGATTACCTTTTAAATAGACAAAAGATCTCTGCTGAAGAAAGGCTTCAGATTTTGAACCGTATTTTATTTACTTCCTCAATAAATGATTGCAAAGCAGAATTAGTGATAGAAGCTGTCGTTGAAAAAATAGAAGTAAAAGAATCCATTTTTACAAAGCTTGCAATGCTTAATGATGAGCACACAATTTTAGCAAGCAACACTTCTTCTCTTTCCATCACTGAGATCCAGAAAAACATTTCACATCCGGAAAGAGTTGCAGGAATGCATTTTTTTAACCCTGCAAATATTATGAAACTGGTTGAAGTAATAAAAGGAAAATTGACTTCTGATAAAACTGCACAGGCATTAATGGAGATTTGTACCAAAATGAAAAAAATGCCTGTATTGTGTAATGATGCCCCGGGTTTCATTGTAAACCGGGTGGCCCGTCCTTATTACCTGGAGGCGCTTCATTTGGTAGAAAATAATATTGCTGCTGTTGAAAATGTAGATGCTGTAATGGAATCACTTGGTTTTAAAATGGGCCCATTCAGATTAATGGATCTGATCGGAATGGATATTAATCTTGCAGTTTCGCAATCCTTGTACGATGCATTTGATAGCGCAGAAAGGTTTAAGCCATCGCCTTTACAACAAAATAAAGTTGCCAATGGCGAACTCGGCAGAAAAACCGGCAAAGGATTTTATCAATATTAATGTAAGACTTATTCTTCCGTAAGCGCATATACTACAAATGAGGCTAGCCAATGCTCACCTGCATAAGAGCCGCTTGCTACCTGCGGCAATGCAGCATCCAGGTGTTGATTTGCTAATTGCATTATATGTTTATTATTTGTTGCTGCAGCAATTCCTTTAAGGCACCAGGCCCGGCTAAGGTTCAAGCCATCCAGGTGAATTAATTTTCCGTCGCTACGGTCATTTACTTTCCCAGGTTCAATTGTAAATTTTGCATCAAATAATTGCGGCATAAATGTTCTCAGCCATTTTGTGAATTTTTCCGCAGACAATACTTTTCGCATCAAGTCAGCTTCTTCCAGGCAAGGACTTAAAAAATCGTTGCCACCCGGTTCCCAACTAAAGGGGCAGTTTTTATCGGAAAAATAAAAATGCATGGCTGCTTTATTTATTGCATTGTTTAATGCCGTGTCATTTTGATGCAATGCATAATCATGCATCATACTTAATCCGAAAGCCAGGTTACTATGCTCGCCAATGCGGATAGGATAAACGATTTTACCCAAATACTCAATGGTAAGTTTGGAGAGTTTTGTTGCAAGCGGTTGCAATGCTTCTGCCCATTTTTTTGCATCAGCATCATTCCATGTCCGCAGTTCATCCTCTAATTGCAAAAGCCAGGCCCAGCCATACGTACGTTCAAAAATGCGGTTGTCATTTGTATCAAAAATTTTCATTTCCTGCTGAATATTTGCAACGGTAAAATGTTTATTGAACAATGCCCGAATGGTGGCAGCATCTTCCATGTCAGGAAATTTCTTTAAAAGTCTTGCAAGCATCCAATGGCCATGCACACTGCTGTGCCAGTCGAAACAACCAAAAAAAGCCGGATGATAATTTTTAGGAGATGTAACCAAAGTAGAATCTGTAAAAGTAACGCCCGTTTTATATGGCCATTCTTTTTCTGCACATCTTAAAGGTAGTTTGGCAAAGAATGTTGCACCGGTTTTGGTTAAAATAATTTTTCCGTTTTGCTTTATATACAGGCTATCGGCAGCATAGCTTTTTGAAACAGAGATCAACAACAGTATAAAAAAATATTTACGCATGATTCAAAAGCTGTTTGAGTTTATAAAATTGTTCGCTATTGCACAATTAATGTTGAAAAAAGGTTTGCCGTACAAGTGAGTGACACAACGATGATGATACAAGGAACTATAGCTGGTATCAAAATAATTAAATCAAACAAATGCTTAAAAATTAAAAGATGCTTTATTACGATACTAAAATAATCTTTATTCTGCTATTGTATTTCTTCAATACAATAAAACTATTTTTGAGTAATAATATTAGAGTATGATTTTAGTTACAGGCAGTGCAGGGTTGCTGGGCACAGCCCTTATTGAGAATTTATTGGCCAGGGGCAAAAAAGTAAAAGCTATTTACAATAAAACAACGCTTGCAGATTTTAAAGATAGCAACCTGATTGCTGTGCAGGCTGATATACTCGATGTAATTGCCCTGGAAGAAGTAATGGAAGGCGTTACAGAGATCTATCATTGTGCAGGCCTGGTTTCTTTTTTACCTGGGGATGAAGCAAAATTGTATAAAATAAATGTAGAAGGTACTGCTAACATTGTGAATGCAGCCTTGAGTGCTGGCGTAAAAAAAATAATACATGTAAGTTCTGTTGCTGCTTTGGGCCGTATAAGAGAGAATGAAGTAATTACTGAAAAAATGCAATGGTCGCCAGCTACCAGCAATAGTAAATATGGCCATAGCAAGTATTTAGGCGAAATGGAAATATGGCGGGGCGTTGCCGAAGGACTAAATGCAGTCGTGGTAAATCCTGTAATTATTTTAGGCCCTGGAGACTGGAATGATGGCTCAACAAAAATATTTAAATCTGCGTATGAAGAATTTGCATGGTACACAGAGGGAACGACCGGTTTTGTAGATTCAAGAGATGTGGCTGCAGCGATGATCGCATTAATGGAAAGCGACATCAGCAGTGAGCGCTTTATTTTAAGTGCGGAGAATGTGACTTACCAATCTGTATTCAATATGATGGCTAAAGCTTTTAATAAAAAGCCTCCTCATAAAAAAGTTACACCGTTCATTGCAAAAATTGTTTGGCGTATGGAAGCTTTAAAAAGTTTTTTTACCGTAGCACAACCACTAATCACTAAAGAAACTGCCGCTACTGCATTGGCCAAAGTAAATTTTGATAACAGTAAGCTACTTAAATTTCTGCCGAATTTTAAATATCATAGCCTGGAAGAAACGATCAACTATACTTGTAAAGCATTGCAACAAAAAATTAACAAGCAATAGATTATTTTCGGGTAGCAAAAATTCAATACAAATGAAAATTCTCCTCCTACTTATTTCCGCTTTTTTTATTTCAGTTACTTCTTTTGCACAAAACTCTTACGTTGTTACCGGTAAAATTATAGATACTCAGTCTTCGCAGCCGTTGCAGGGCGCATCTGTATTTGCACAGAACACTACCATTGGTACAGCTACAGATGCAGAGGGGAATTTTAAATTGTATTTGCCCAATGGTGGTTACGATCTTGTGGTAACCTACACGGGTTATAATACCGAAACAAAAAGAGTTACAACTGGTGATGATGCGAATAAGAATATTGTAATTCAGATGTTTCAGAAGGAAAAGCAAATGGCGGATGTAACTATTGTAGCAAGTTCAGAAGTAAAAGATGGTTGGGAAAAATACGGAAGTTTTTTTTTGGATGAGTTCATTGGCAAAACTGCTAATAGTAAAAATTGCACTATTAAAAACCCCGAAGTTTTAAAGTTTTATTTTTCTAAAAAGAAGAACCGTTTAAAAGTGCTGGCTTCAGAAGCGTTGCATATAGAAAATAAATCACTCGGATATAATATTAAATATAGCCTTGACTCATTTACACATGAATATAATTCTGAAATAAGCTTATATACTGGCTATCCTTTGTTTACTGAAATGAGTGCGACAGATTCTTTGCAACAGGAAAAATGGAAATTGGCAAGAGCGAAAGCATATAACGGTTCTATTTTACACTTTATGCGGAGCGTTTACAATAAGTCTTTAAAAGAGCAGGGCTTTGAGATCCAGTTTTTAGTAAAAGCAAATGACAAGATAACTTCCGTTCCTTTAAAAGATGAATATGGCGCATTGCATTATGAAAAAGATGATAGTACCAATACAGTAGAGATTTTGCCCAACCAGGTAGATGTTGGCGTTATTTATTCTAAAGAAAAACCTGCTCCAAATTTTTTAATACTTAATCCGGGAGAGCCGGCAGATTTTCAATTTTCCGTGTTAAGCTTTTTGCCAAGGCAATCAATTGTTATTGAAGAGAATGGTTATTATTATGAGCAGAATGAACTCTCAATAAGCGGGTACTGGATATGGGATAAAGTTGCAGACGCAGTACCTTACGATTATATGCCGTAGAAAAAATTAGTCATTAAAGATATACGACAAAGCGCTAAGTCATTGCAACCTGAACAACTTTTGAACTTCTTAAACATTGAACTTCTTAAACGTTTTTCCCCATCACTTTTTCCCAAAGCTCAGGTATGCGTTTTATCCAGATCATTTCTCTTTTCACTTGCCCTGCTTCCTGCGCAGGCGCACCCCAATAGGTTTTATTTCCTTCAAGACTTACGCTGACCCCGGTGCGTCCGAGTAGAACAGCATTTGCTCCGATTGTTAGTGTTTTATTTATTATTGCACCGCCCCAAATAGTTACGCCATCTTCAATGTTAACTACGCCCGCTATAACAACGCTTGCTGCAAACAAACAATTTTTACCAATCACAGTATCGTGGCCAATGTGAATGAGGTTGTCAAATTTTGTTCCTTGGCCTATTATTGTATCATTGCTTACGCCTCTGTCTATTGTACAATTAGCACCAATCTCTACATCGTTTTTAATAACCACTCTTCCGCAACTGGGCATTTTTTTATACCACAGTTCACGCTCTTTTTTTGTGTTGTAATAAAATGCATCGCTGCCGACGACAGTGCCGGATTGTATCACTACATTATCGCCAATAATGCAATGATCCATAATGCAGACATGCGGATAAATTATACAATTTTTTCCGATGCTTACATGATTGCCGATGAATGCAGTTGGATAAATAAAACTTCCTTCTCCTATAACAGAAGTGTCATTTACATTTTTTATTGCAGGTTCAAATGGTCTGAAATGATTTACAATTTTACAATACGCATCAAAAGGATTTTGTACAACCAATAAAGTTTTCCCTTCAGGCAAAGTTGTTTCTTTATTGATGATTATAAAATCTGCAGCACTGTTAATACAGGTGTCATAATATTTTGGATGATCAACAAATACCAGGTCGCCCTTTTCTACTTTGTGTAATTCATTAATACCGGTAGCACTGCTTTTATCATTGCCAATAATTTTTGCCTGTATAAAATCGGCTATCCATTGCACCGGAACCGGGGAAGAAAATTGCATAGTGTAATTTTTTATAAAGGTACTATCCTTTGATTTTATTTCATATTTCAATAAAATATGGGTTTGGAGCGACTTTTTTATAAAAGTTTTTTCCTGGAAATTCTCCATCAGATTTCATGATCATGATCATTTTTATGCGGTCATTTTTTAAGACAGTTTTAATTTTTTATAAAGCGATAAGAAAATTGTTTCTTCCGAACTATCAGTGTTTATAGGTGTTCTACAAGATTGTTTTTTTTATTAAGTGCAATGCATCGTTTCAATATTTATTAATTGCCGTCATCAAAGTGTTTTAAAACACCGCCCTTATCCACAAGCTCAAAAAAAATGTGAATAAAATAATTGAAAATAATTTTTATGTTAGCAGAAATTCTTTTTAATATTGTGTAAGGGATTTACGTTCCCTGGTACTTACTAACCCATTATTATCGTAAAGCTCGGCACACAAATGCTGGGCTTTATCTTTTTTAAGACTCCTCTTTTTTCATTTATAATTTACAATTGCATTATTTCTAATTGTATAATATTGGCTTACTACAATTAACTTGCAGCTAAAATAAAAATCAGCAATATGCTAAAATCAATGACGGGCTTCGGAAGAGCTGAACAAACAGTTGGCGAAAAAACTTTTTTAGTAGAAGTAAAAGCATTGAATGGAAAACAGTTTGAGTTGCAATTAAAACTTCCTCCGTTATTAAAGCCTTACGAATTTGATATCAGAAATATACTGCAGGAAAATTTATTGAGAGGAACCATCGATTGCTATGTAAACATAAAACAAAACGGTACCAGCAAACCGGTAAACATCAACACAGAATTAATAAAAGCATATTACCTGCAGATAAAAGAATTAGCAGGAGAACTGGACATTGATACCAACTCTGTTTTGAGTGCGTTGCTTCGTCTTCCGGAAGTTGTAAGTCCAACAAACGATTTTCTGAATGAAAATGATTTTGCAGAATTCAGTAAAGTTTTACAGGCTGCAATTAAAGAGTTAAACAATCATCGAATAGAAGAAGGGAACTCTTTGGAAAAAGATCTTCTTACCAGGATAGAAAATATAAAAACACAGGAAGAAGCGATTCTTGTTTTAGAACCTAACCGTAAAAAAAGGATCAGGGAAGAAATAGATGCATTACTCGATAAACATGTAGGAAAAGAAAATATAGACAATAACAGGATGGAGCAGGAGTTGATCTACTACATGGAAAAAATTGATATTCACGAAGAGCAGATAAGACTAAGGCAGCATTGCGAATATTTCAAAGACATCATAAACGGCCCGGAAGAAGGCAAAGGAAAAAAGCTCTCTTTTATTTTACAGGAAATTGGCCGTGAAATAAATACCACCGGCAGCAAAGCCTACGATGCAGACATTCAGAAATGTGTGGTTAAAATGAAAGATGAACTGGAAAAAGCAAAAGAGCAGGTTTTAAATGTGCTTTAAGAAATATTAAACCCACTTCAGTCGTTATTTATTACAGCTTAAAATTTATCCACTAATTTTATTGTATGTTTCTAAGGCATTACAAAATATTCCTCTTCCTTTTTATAAGCGTTACTTTTTTTAGCTGTACGCAGATAAATATTTTTGAAAAGAATACGCCCATCCCTGATTATAAATGGCAAAGCAATTTTGCAGCTACCGGCACTTTTAATATTGTAGATACAAATTCCTCCTATAATTTATACATTGTTCTACGTCATTCAGATGCCTATAAGTATAATAATATATGGCTCAAAGTCGGTTTACAATCTCCTGGCGATACCATGTATTCTCAAAAGCTGAACCTCAGCCTCGGTAGTGATGCCAGCGGCTGGGAAGGCTCCGGCTTGAATGACATTTGGGAAGTCCGTAAAATTTTAAATACCCAGCCACGCAGGTTCAAAAAAAATGGTCAATATAATTTCAGTATTGTACAGGTAATGCGTGATAACCCTTTAGCAGGAATAATGAGCGCCGGCTTCCGTATAGAAAAAGCAAATTAGCATGTTAATAAATATTAACAACCCATACATGTTAATAGGTCAATATATAGCGTTAATAAAAAACAATTCTTTATTTTGCATCATAACTTAATTAAGTAAATACACTAAACAATAATACGTGACCAGGAAAATCCTTACTGCATTAGCCGCCATCATAATCACATTCTCTGTAAAAGCACAAGATGATTCTTATGTACAACAGGGAGAATTTGGAATTACTGCAGGCGCCGCCCATTATTTTGGTGATCTTAATACAAGGGCTGGTCTTCAAAGGCCAAAACCTGCATTAGGTATTTTTTTTCGTAAACAGTTTGGCAATTATATCGGCGTACGTTTAGCTGCACATTACGCACAGCTTGGTTACAGCGATCAATACAGCAGCAACAGTTACCAGCAAACCCGCAACCTTAGTTTCAATACTAATATTTGGGAAGTAGCAGTTCAGGGCGATTTTAATTTTTTCAAATTTGTTCCGGGCAATCCTGATCATGCCTTCACACCTTATGTAACCCTGGGCCTCGGTTTTTTCAGTTACGATCCTTATGCATATTTGGATGGGCAAAAAGAATTTCTTCGCCCACTCGGTACGGAAGGGCAAAATGTTGGCTACCTTGGGCGCAAACCTTACAGCACTATTTCTTATTGCATCCCTTTTGGGGCTGGTGTAAAATATAATATTTCACCTAAAGTAAATTTTTCTTTTGAGCTTGCTTATCGCTTTACCGGCACAGATTATATTGATGATGTCAGCACTACTTACGCAGGTGCAGCAAATTTTCCTGATGTAAACGGCGCCCCATCTGTAGCCAATCTTCTGCAGGATCGCAGTTACGAAATTGACAAAAATTTTATTCTTGGTGTACAAGGCCGTCAGCGTGGTTTCAGCAAACAAAAAGATCAGTATATCATTGCGGAAGTCGGCCTTTCTTTCAACATCAGCAGTTATAAATGTCCTACTGCTAATTAATTTATTATCAGCCCGTCTCCTTAGTTTGGGTGAGGTTTTTTTGTACGCAGGCAGTAGTAACAATCTTCAGCATTGTTCCTGCTATCCGCTACTACTCCGGCACAACGCCCATGCACAAATCCTCACCGGGGTATCTGCTGCTATCAGGCGTAAATCATCAGCCGCATATCATTATTAAGCATTAACTTATCAAGCGCAGTGGCTCATCTCTTGCTTTATAATCAATGAACTAAAACGGAGTAACTTTGTATAGTTTTACAAATACAAAATACTAAAAATGAAAACAGTTATTATAACAGGAGCTGATGGTAATCTCGGTACTGCAGTTACCAAAGTTTTTATAAAAGATGGTTACAATGTAATTGCAACTGTAGTAAATGAAGATGCAAAGAAAAAAATTGACTCTCATGCACAGTTGGATGTTCGGGTAGTAAACCTTACAAACGAAAATGATACCGCTGATTTTATTACATCCGTAATTGAAAAATACAAACAGGTAGATGCCGCATTACTTCTTGTTGGAGGTTTTGCAATGGGAAATATGGAGGCGACGACAGGTACAGATCTGAAAAAAATGTACAGCCTCAATTTCGAAACGGCATTTTATACTGCACGCCCATTGCTTGCGCACATGAAGCAAAATGGCTCAGGCAGAATAGTATTTGTAGGTGCCCGTCCGGCCATAAATCCTGCGGATGCGAAAAGCATGATTGCTTATTCATTAAGTAAATCACTTTTATTTAACCTTGCTGATTATATAAATGCAGATACAAAAGGCACTGATATTACTGCAACAGTGGTAGTACCAAGTACACTTGATACGGCTCCTAACCGCTCATCTATGCCCGATAAAGACCCTGCTGATTGGGTAAAACCCGAACAAATTGCTGCTATTATGCAATTTATATGCAGTTCAAGCGGCGGTGTTTTAAGAGAAAGCATTTTTAAAGTATATAATAATGCCTGATAATTACCTGGGCATGCACAAGCAAATGTTTAAGCACACCCGTTTTTAGGCTAAATTTTACTACTTTTGCGCCCGAAGTCAGGCCTCCCGCCTGACTACTGACTTTTTACAACGTATGGATTCGCAACAAAACATTGATAAACAGCATCTGCCAAGGCATATTGCCATTATTATGGATGGCAATGGCAGATGGGCTCAGGAACAAGGCCACGACAGGCTTTTTGGTCATCTTCATGGTGTGGAAAGCGTACGCAATATCGTAGAAGGTGCTGCAGAGATCGGACTTGAATATTTAACTCTATATGCTTTTAGCACCGAAAATTGGGACCGTCCCGAATACGAAGTATCTGGCTTGATGGAGTTACTGGTAGACACTATCCGTAAAGAAGTACCCACTCTCAATAAAAATAATATAAGACTGCATGTGATTGGGGATATTGACATGTTGCCGAAAAATGCCCAAAAAGAACTGGCAGAAGCAATAGCTGAAACTGGATCTAATACTGGCCTTAACCTTATTATGGCACTAAGTTACAGTAGCAGGTGGGAAATTATAAATGCTGTAAAAAATATTGCTGCAGATGTAAAAGAAAATAAGCTTCAGCCTGAAGATGTAAATCAGCAGTTATTTCAACAGTATCTTACTACAAGTCCATATCCAGACCCAGAGTTAATGATCAGGACGAGTGGAGAATACCGTATCAGCAATTTTTTATTATACCAACTGGCTTATGCTGAACTTTATTTCACCAATACTTTATGGCCCGATTTCAGAAAAGACGACTTGTATAAGGCAATCGTTGATTTTCAGCAAAGAGAGCGGAGATTTGGAAAAACAGGGGAACAGATTAAAAAAATTAATAAATAGTAGAGTGCAACTACGCTGGTTTTAAAAAGCCGGATGGCAATATGTTTCATTTAACAAATAGTTTTCATTAATGGGCTTAATTTGCCGCACGTAAAAAACAATTGATGCAAAGGATTTACCAGAACATTCTTCTTATTGTAATTTTATTTCTCACAAGCCAGCAATTAATTGCACAAACAGATACAATTCCACCAGTTTCTGTAAATCCAGCTTTGGAGGAAATATTTAATTCCAGAACTCCTAAACAATATACCATTGCAGGTATTTCTGTAAAAGGTACCAAGGCATTTGATCAGAATTTGATCATTTCTATTTCTGGCCTGGCCATCGGAGACGTAGTACAGATACCGGGTACAGACGTTTTTAGTAAAGCAATTGCAAAACTCTGGAGGCAAAATCTTGTTTCAAATGTTGAAATATTCTTTACCCGCCTTGAAGGCAATAACCTGTACGTTGAAATTGAACTAACAGAAAGGCCTCGTCTTTTGGATTTTAAATTTATCGGTATTAAAAAGGGGGAGAAAGATGATCTAGCCACAAAAACTGCATTAGCAAAAGACAGGGTCGTTACCGAAAACATGAAGTTGAGCGCTGTAGAAGCTATTCGTAAATTTTATTATGACAAAGGTTACCGCAATGTGAAAATTGATATGCAGGTAACACCCATCCTTACCTCCAACAATGGTGAATCCATCACTTTTGTAATTGATAAGGGGAAAAAAGTAAAAGTAAACTCCATCAATTTTTCTGATAATAAAGAAATAGCAGATAACAAGCTTAAGAAACAAATGAAAGGAACAAAAGAGATGACTAAGATCACTCTGTTTCCGGATAGGATTGTAAGTCCATATGGTGATTCTACTAAAATTCCCACGTTCAGGGAATACCTGAAAGAAATGGCTTACTTGTATCCAACTAAAACAAAAGAATACCTGGATCCCTATTTTCGCTTTAAACTTTTCAGCAGTGCAAAGTTTAGTGAGAAAAAATACGAAGAAGATAAAGATAAAGTAGTGGATTATTACAACTCACAAGGCTTCAGGGATGCTGCAATAGTTGCAGATACACAGTTTTATGATAAAAAAGGCAATATCAATGTTGATATAAAAATGTCTGAAGGCCATAAATACTATTTTGGAAACATTGCCTGGAAAGGGAACACAAAATATTCTGATTCAACCCTGAACTATATTTTAGGAATTGACAAAGGAGATGTTTACAACCTGGATATATTAAATAAAAGATTGGGTAAGCAGTTATCTGCTGAAGGCGGAGATATAGGAAGTCTTTACCAGGATGATGGATATCTTTTCTTTAGGGTAGACCCCGTAGAAACACGGATATATGATGATACGATTGATTTTGAAATTCGCATGACGGAAGGCCCGCAGGCAACCTATGGCCGTATCACCGTTTCTGGTAACGATAAAACAAAAGATTATGTCGTACTACGTGAATTGAGAACTATTCCCGGTGAAAAATTCAGCCGCCAGGATATTATCAGAACCCAGCGTGAACTTTCACAATTGGGCTTTTTCAATCCTGAAAAAATAACGCCTAATGTTGTTCCTAATTCTGATAATGGTACAGTGGATATTAACTGGCAGGTAGAAGAAAAATCTGCAGATCAGTTAGAACTTTCCGCAGGCTTTGGTGGTGGTATAGGGCTTACCGGTACACTTGGTGTAACATTTAATAATTTCTCTTTAAAAAATATTACTGATAAATCAAGTTGGGATCCGTTACCATCAGGTGATGGGCAGAAACTAAGCGCCAGGATACAATCTAACGGTAAGGCATACCGCTCATATAACTTCTCTTTTACCGAACCATGGTTAGGTGGTAAGAAGCGTAATTCTTTCTCGGTAAGTTATTTCAATACAAAATATGCCAATGCTTATGACATATATGGTCAATATTGTAAATCATGTGGCGATACTTCGTATGTAAAAACTGTAGGCTTCGGAATATCGTTAGGCAAACAATTAAAATGGCCTGATGATTTTTTTAATCTTATTTACTCTGTAAATGTGCAGCAATATAAGTTGAAGAATTACTCAAATATTTTTGCAGGCTTGAGCAATGGTAACTCTACTAACATCAGTGCAAAAATTACATTGGTACGTAATTCTGCAGGGCCTAACCCGACATTCCCTACTTCCGGTTCCAATTTCCTTGCTAGTGGTCAGTTTACTTTGCCGTATTCGTTAATAGGTATTGAGCCAAACGCTACCAATCAATACAAACTGCCGGAGTTTCATAAATGGCGCCTGAATGCTGAGTGGTATGTGCCTATCGGTATTGCAAAAGGTGCAGATAAAAACAAACAGTTTATTTTAAAATTTGCTGCTAAATATGGTTTCATCGGCAAGTATAATCATAACCTCCAGGTATCCCCGTTTGAGCGCTTTCAATTAGGAGATGCAGGTTTAAGTAATACAACCGCATTACTGGGTTATGATATTATTGCACAGAGAGGTTACCCGGTTTATAACAATTCTGATCCTAAAATAAATCCTGACGGAATACAGCCGACTGAATATTTTACCATTTTTAATAAATATACTGCTGAGTTAAGGTATCCATTTACCACCGGTGCAAGCAGCACCATTTACGGGTTGGCATTTTTTGAAGCAGCAAATGGCTGGTATAAATTCCAGGATTATAATCCGTTCAAACTTCGGCGTTCAGTGGGCGTTGGTATGCGTTTCTTCCTTCCAATGTTCGGGCTTCTTGGGTTCGATTATGGAATTGGTTTAGACAGGTATAATCAAAACACGGGCTTAAAAGGCGCAGCTAAATTCACCTTCCTGTTAGGCCAGGAGCCTGAATAAATAAGATGCCTTATTTTTATCACAGCATATAAAATATAAAAACATGAAAACATTTTTTTTAGCTGTATTATTTTCAACCGGAATGTTGATGGCACATGCCCAACGTTACGCTGTAATTGATTCAAAATATATCCTGGAGAAAATACCGGATTATAAAGATGCTCAGAAAAAACTGGACGGATTTAGCCAGATATGGCAGCAGGAGCTTGATCAGAAGCAGGCTGCAATGGACAAAATGTATAAAGATTATGATGCAGAGCAGGTAATGTTGCCGGATGATCTAAAAAAGAAAAGAGAAGACGAATTATTTAATAAGGAAAAAGAACTGCGTGATCTGCAGAGAAAGCGTTTTGGATTTGAAGGCGATCTTTTTAAGAAAAGACAAGAGCTTATAAAACCAATACAAGACAGGGTTTACAACGCAGTGCAGAAACTGGCAGTAGAAAAACAGTATGATTTTATTTTAGATAAAAGTGAAGGAATTACCGTTATATTTGCCGACCCAAAACTGGATAAAAGTGATGATGTGTTGCGGAACCTTGGTGTTAAATAAATGGCAAAAGCATCTGGCTGATGCAGCGTATACAGCTTAAAATTGTACTATTAATAATCAAAAACCAATTAGTAAACATTAAAATTGAAAATGAAAAAATTAATCTTAGCAGGTGTGATGGCTTTAGGAATAATGAGTGCATCTGCACAAACAAAGATCGGGTACATTAATACAGACGAACTTATCGGTTCTATGCCCGAAGCAGCAAAAGCAAACCAGGAGTTAGAAGAATACAAAAAAGATCTTGGTCAGCAATACCAGGACATGGTTTCTGATTTCAATGCCAAAGACAGCATATTCTCAAGAGACTCTGCAAAATTGTCTCCCAGCTTAAAAGAAATAAAAAGACAGGAATTATTTGCTCTTTACCAGAAAGTAAGTGGCTGGCAGCAGCAAGGTCAGGAATTGTACCAACAGGAAGCCCAGAAAAAAGGTGGGCCATTAAGAGACAAGGCATTAGAAGCAATCAAAGCTGTAGCTAAAGAAAGCGGATATGCATACATTCTTGATATCAATTCTGTGATCGTAGCTCCTCCGGGTGATGATGTAATTCATCTTGTAAAAAAGAAGTTAGGCATTAAAGATGCGCCGACGGCCGCTCCAGGAGTACCTAGAAAAAATTAATATTTAAAAAAATACAATTCAAAGCCTCCTGTTACTCAGGAGGCTTTGTTATTTTTGGAAAATGAATAAACAGCCAATTGGCGTTTTTGATAGCGGATATGGCGGATTGACCGTTTTAAAAGAGATCAGCACTTTACTGCCACAATACGATTATCTGTATATGGGAGACAATGCCCGTGCTCCTTATGGCAGCCGCAGTTTTGAAACTGTTTACGATTACACACTGCAGGCTGTAAAATGGTTTTTCAGCCAGGGATGTCATTTGGTAATATTGGCCTGTAATACGGCCTCAGCAAAAGCTTTAAGAACTATACAACAAAAGGATCTGCCTTTATTAGGTCCAGAAAAAAGAGTACTTGGCGTAATAAGGCCAAGCGCAGAAGTAATAGGGGATTTTACCAAAACAAACCAGGTAGGCATATTGGGAACTAATGGCACCGTACAATCGGGCTCTTACATTTTAGAGATAGAGAAATTTTTTCCAGATGTACATGTAAGCCAGGAAGCTTGTCCGTTGTGGGTTCCATTGATTGAGAATAATGAATTTGAATCTGATGGGGCAGATTATTTTGTAAAGGAAAACATAGACAATCTGCTTAAAAAGGGAACTGATATTGATGCTGTTTTATTAGCCTGCACACATTACCCTTTGCTTTTGCAAAAGATCAGGAAATATATACCGAATGGCGTTTCTATTATTTCACAAGGCGAAATAATAGCTAAAAGTTTGAAAGATTACCTTGAAAGGCACCCAGAAATTGAAGCTCAGTGTAGCAAAAATGGCCAATTATCTTTTTTTACCACAGATGATACCCGGGATTTTGACAACCACAGCAGCATCTTTTTTGGGAAAGCGGTACAATCAAAACATCTAATACTTGAATAGGATATTTTAAAATTATCTCTTATTCATTATAAACTTTTGCATCAAAACCCCTACCTTTGCCGTCCTTTCACAAGAAGCGGGGATGGTGCCTTGCTGCTGAAATACAATTTAACAATATTTGTAAAAGGAAAATTTTAATAAAATGCCGGGAAAAAAAAGAACCTACCAACCTCATAAACGTCGTAGAAAATCTGTACATGGTTTTCGTGAGCGTATGTCTACTGCAAATGGCCGTAAAGTATTGGCTAGCCGCAGAGCAAAAGGGCGTCACCGTTTAACGGTGTCTGATGAGCACGGTTCTAAAAAATAGAAAAAATAATACTGCTCTGCAGTATGAAATTTATACAAGCCCTCTTATTTTTGGAGGGCTTTTTTATTAGGGTTAATTTGTAGAATTCAGAACACTGTAAATGTGCAAGTGAGTCTTCGCTTAGATAAATGTTGAATAAGGATTTGCTGTACAAGTGAGTGACACAACGATGATGCCCGCCCGAACCGAACGCTGGTAATAAAATCATTTATTTAATTATTTTCGGCCCCTTCGGGCGGGCCATGAAAAACAAATGTTCATAAACAAGTTCTATTCTTAATTTGGAAAACAAACAACGATATTTTTTAAAAAAAACGGACCGGTTAAAAAGCCGTACTGTTATAGATCTGCTTTTTGAAAAAGGAAATAGTTTTTCAAATTTTCCTTTTAAAGTAATATGGCTGCCCCAAAATAATATTTCAACATTGCAGGTAGGCATTGGCGTTAGCAGTAGAAATTTTAAAAAGGCGGTAGATAGAAACCGGATTAAAAGAGTAATAAGAGAAAGCTGGCGATTGCAAAAAAATGAGTTGCAGGAACACTTACAAGCGAATAACAAAAAACTATCTGTATTTATTTTATATACTAATAAAGAAATACCTGACTACGATTTTGTGTTTGAGAAAATAACGCATGTAGTTAACAGGCTTATAAAAATAGCTGATGCAAAAGATTAAGTATATACTGAGCTTGCCTTTTATAATTTTAATAAAATTATACCAGTGGCTCCTTTCGCCCTTACTTGGGCCGAAGTGCAGGTTTACCCCAACCTGCTCTAACTACGGGTTACAGGCTTTTAAAAAGTACGGGCCAATAAAGGGATTTTGGCTTACGCTAAAAAGAGTAAGCAGGTGCCATCCGTGGGGTGGCCATGGATACGATCCTCTGCCATAAAAAAAGCTGCAATAAAATATGCAGCCTTATAAACATTGTTGATCAGATATTATGAAGCAGCATCAAATCTTTCTGCTACTTTACTCCAGTTGATCACATTCCAGATCGCTGTTAAATATGCCGGTCTTTTATTTTGATATTTTAAATAGTAGGCATGTTCCCAAACATCTACGCCTAATATTGGTGTGCCTTTTACTTCAGCTACATCCATTAATGGATTATCCTGATTTGGCGTAGAGCTTACTTCCAGCTTGCCATCTTTTACAATGAGCCATGCCCAACCACTACCGAAACGGGTAGCACCTGCTGCTGCAAATTTTTCTTTGAATGCATCAAAAGAACCGAATGCACTATTAATTGCATCGCCTAATTTTCCTGAAGGCGCTCCACCTTCATTTGCTGCAAGACTATCCCAGAAAAAAGTATGGTTCCAATGGCCACCACCATTATTACGAACTGCAGGGCTAATGCTTCCTGCATTCTTTACTAATTCTTCAATTGATTTATTTTCATTGTCTGTTCCTGCAATTGCTTTATTAAGATTATCTACATAAGCCTGGTGATGCTTATCGTGGTGTATCTTCATCGTTTCTGTATCAATGTGAGGTTCTAACGCCTCGTATGCATAAGGTAATGCCGGTAATGTGAAAGCCATGATTATAAATTTTAAGAGTGTAAAAATTATTTTTAATACTGATGCAAAATTAACGCCTAAAAATCTTAATAGATATAATTTAAAATAATGTTTCCGTTTTCGGAAATGAAGTAGTCTATCTTTTGGCGGAAAAAAAGTCTTTCATTAATTGGGCACATTCATCCTGTAATACTCCACCGGTAATAATCGTTTTAGGATGAAAAGGATTATTACTTCCTGCAACCCTGCGGTAACTGTTCTTATCATCGTATGCACCAAAAACTATTTTGCCGATCTTACTCCAATACAAAGCACCGCTGCACATGAGGCAAGGCTCAACAGTTATATATAGAACTGCATCGGGCAAATATTTACTGCCTAAAAAATTGTAAGCTGTTGTCAATGCTAAAATTTCTGCGTGAGCAGTACTGTCATTCAACAACTCTACCTGGTTATGCGCTTTTGCAATTATTGTATCATTCATCACCAACACAGCACCAATAGGAACTTCCTCTTTTTCAAAAGCTTTTTTGGCTTCTGCCAATGCCAGTTGCATATATTGTTCATCCGTCATATAATTGTTCGCTAACTTTAAAACAAATTTAAGGTAATGGCAGCGCTAAACGAATTAAAGGCTTTAAGAGATTACTATAATACCGGGAGTATAAAAGAATATGACTTCCGAATTAAGCAATTGAAAAAGCTAAAAGCTGCAATAGAAAATAGCGAGGAAGAGCTGTATGCTGCATTATACAAAGACCTTAAAAAAAGTAAAGAGGAATGCTGGATCACTGAAAATGGTTTTGTAATTTCTGAACTGAACAATACAATAAAAAAGCTAAGCGGCTGGATGAAACGAAAAACTGTTGGTACCAACCTGCTTAACATGCCGGCAAAAAGTTTTATCATACCTGAACCGCTGGGAGTTGTACTCATCATCAGCCCGTGGAATTATCCTTTAAATCTTTTGTTTACACCACTTATCGGGGCTATGGCAGCCGGTAATTGTGTCGTGCTCAAATCTTCAGAATTTGCAGCAGCAACCTCTGCTGCTATGAAAAAAATTATAGAAGAAACTTTTGAACCGGGATATATTTTATTTGTTGAAGGAGATGGTGCTAAAGTAGTACCGGATATGATGGATAATTTTTCTTTTGATCATATTTTTTATACCGGCAGTACCAATGTTGGCAAAATTATTTATGAGTCGGCTGCAAAAAGATTAGTACCTGTTACGTTGGAACTAGGTGGTAAAAGCCCTTGCATAGTAGAATCAGATGCAGATATAAAAGTGGCTGCCAGGCGTATTATGATGACCAAGTTTTCAAATGCAGGGCAAATGTGTGTAGCGCCGGATTATGTATTGGTACATGCGTCAAAAAAAGAAATGCTGGTAGATGAAATGAAAAAAACGCTAAGCAGTTTTTTTGGTGCTGATGCAAAGCAAAGCAATGACTTTGGTAAAATTATAAATGAAAAACAATTTGACCGTTTACTTGGTTATTTAAAAGATGGAAAAATAATACAAGGTGGTAATAACGATAAAAATGCTTTATACATTGAGCCAACACTAATGGATGAAATAAAGATGGATGCACCGATAATGTCAGAAGAAATATTTGGGCCGATATTACCAATCATATCTTTTAGTAAAGAAGAAGAAGCAATCGCTATCATTGAAAAAAATAAAAACCCTCTGGCATTTTACGTATTTACAGGCAGTAGTGCCAAAGAAGATTATTGGTTGAACAGAGTGGCGTTTGGCGGCGGCTGTGTCAATAATGCAAGTGTGCATTTAACTAATCACAGGCTTCCGTTTGGCGGCCGTGGTTTTAGTGGGACGGGGCAATACCATGGTAAATTTAGTTTTGCTACTTTCAGTCATTATAAGGCTATTTTAAAATCGCCTACCTGGCTGGATCCTTCTGTAAAATATCCGCCGTATGGCGGCAGGCTTAATTTATTAAAATGGATAATTAAATAAAATAATAATGACAGGCAGGCAAAAATTTCTTAATTTTTTTTACCCGGCAATTACGGGTCTTACAAATCTTTTCGGAAAAAACAATAAAACAGTAAAATCAAAAAAAATGGCAACAACAGATTTTTATTCTTTGAAAACAATTTTAAACAATGGACAAACCCTGGATTTTTCTACTTTGAAAAATAAAAAAGTAATGTTGGTAAATACGGCATCCGATTGTGGCTATACCAAACAGTATGATGGTCTGCAGGAGTTACATGAAAAATTTAAAGACAAAGTTGTCATCATCGGTTTTCCGGCAAATGATTTTGGCGCACAGGAAAAAGGTTCTGATGATACGATTGCAGAGTTTTGCAAAGTTAATTTTGGAGTAACTTTTCCGTTGGCAAAAAAGAGTACTGTTGTAAAAGGTGGAGAGCAGAGCGAAGTATATCAATGGTTAACAGATGAAAATAAGAATGGCTGGAATAATACAGCTCCCACCTGGAATTTCTGCAAATACCTGATAGATGAGAATGGAAATCTTACTCATTTTTTTGAAGCGGGTGTAGAACCAATGGGAAAAGAAATTAAAGATGCAATTGAGGAGTAAATTTTTACCACAGCGTTTTTAGAGTAATACACAGAGTTAACAACGTTTAAAACTAAACTAACTGGCCATGTTTTCTAAAACAGACATAGAAAGATATTTTATTGCAGAAAAAAGCGGAAGCCTTTTGTTTATTATTCTGGGTATTACCGCTATTTGCCTGGCTATTGTCTTTTTCTTTTTTATAAAAGCAAACTGGTATAAAGGTGCTGCTATACCCTTCCTGATTTTTGGTATTATACAATTGGCGGCCGGATATACAGTTTATAAAAGTAGTGATAAGAACCGTTTGCAAAATGTGTATTCGTATGACATGAACCCTTCTGCAATAAAAACAAAGGAATTACCCAGAATGGAAAAAGTAAATTCCACTTTTAAAGTTCTTTTATATGCTGAGGTCTTTTTAATTATAGCCGGCCTTGCAATTTTCTTCTATTTTAAAAATGATCCTTCCAAAACATTTTGGGTCGGCTTCTGCCTTGCATTAGCAATTGAAGCACTGATTTGTTTTGGTGCGGATGCAGTTGCCCATTCCCGGGCAAGACAATATTCAGAAGAGTTGAAGGTCTTTTCTACTAAATAAAAGATAAAAAAGTCTTTTATTTAGTTTCAACTATTTATCTTTGCGGTAAAGACTGAAATATGTTTTCAAAAACCTGCGAATATGCAATAAGGGCGATGATTTTTATAGCACAGAAATCTAAGAATGGCCAAAAAGTTGGTATAAAACAGATTACTGAAGGAATTGATTCTCCCGAACATTTTATTGCTAAAATATTGCAAGACCTAAGTCGTAGGGGATTAGTACAATCTTTAAAAGGACCTAACGGTGGTTTTTACCTGGAGGATTCTGCTAAAAAATCTTCTTTATTTGAAGTAGTAAAAGCTATAGACGGTGATAAATTTTTTACAGGTTGCGGGCTTGGCTTAAAAAACTGTTCGGAAACACACCCATGTCCGATTCATGATGAATTTAAAAAAGTCCGTCGTCAGGTGCAGGACATGCTGGAAAAGGCCAAATTGGTTGATTTAAGCGAAGCACTTGAAAATGAAATTACATTTTTGAAAAGAAAATAATTTTTTTAGTAAATTAAAGGATAAAAAGGTATTAATATCTCAAATTATGACAAAGCATAGACTACTCATCATTTTCGCTTTATTAATTTTTACTACTATTTCACCTCAGTTTTTATTTGCACAGGATAATACGCCTTCTACATTCTCATTTCATTCTGTAGGTGCCTGGTTGCTGATATTATTGCTGATAGTTCTGAGTTGCATTGTTATGGCATTGATTTTAAAGAGTAAAGTTTCGCAAATAACAAGGCAGGAAAAAGAAGCAGATAAGCGGAATAAGAACGAGCGATATAATAAGTACATCACCAACTTAACCAGCAAACAAATTGAAGCTCTTTCGGAATGGAAGAAAAAACATGCTAATAGTTCTAAGGTTATTTTACCTGGTATCTTGGCAGTTATTACAACATTGTTTTCGGTAAAGCCTGCAATGGCACAGGATGCAGCAGGCGCTACCTCCGCTTCCTTTATGAGTGAAACCGGTGTTATTATCACTATTGTTTTATTAATGCTGCCAATACTTACAGCAGTAATTCTTTTAGCAATAAAAGCAAAAAATGTTTTAACTCAGTATAAAAACAAAAAGAGTATTGAAGAAGCTTCAAAACTGGCGGATTATTTAAAAACTTTACCCGATGATGAAATAGAAGAAGTTTTAAAAACCCGGCAGTCTGCTTTAAACTATAGATTAAATAACCAGGAATTATCCGGCGAAGAAAAAGCCATAGATGATAAAGGGATTATAAATATTAAAAGCGAGTTTGGGTTACCGGTAGTTGCATTAAAAAAGAAAGCTTTAAAACGACCCGATATTGATCCGCAACTTTCTAAACTGATATTATGGTATTTAGGTTGTGCCACTTTCTGGCTTTTATTTGGAACTACTGTCGGCGAATACCTGGGTATAAAATTCGTAGCGCCGGATGCTGATCACCTTAGCTGGTTGAGCTTTGGCAGGCTAAGGCCGGTACATACCAATGCGGTTTTTTGGGGTTGGGCGTCTTTAGGTATGCTGGGCCTGGGATTTTATGTAGTGCCAAGAGTTAGTAATACCAATCTGGCAAGTATAAAAAAAGGTTGGTGGTCTTTAGGCCTTATAAATGCTGCCGTTATTTTAGGAACCATTTGCCTTATGGCAGGTATAAATAATGGCGGTGGTGAATACAGGGAATACATCTGGCCGGTTATGTTATTATTTGGGATCGGGCTTTTCTTAGTGCTTGTTAATTTTCTACAAACTATTGCAAGGCGGACTACGAGAGAAATATACATTGCTAACTGGTACATTGTTGCATCGGTAATATTTGCCATAGTGATCTCAATAGTAGCATACGTGCCGCTTTGGCAAAATGGCCTGGGCGAAACGATTATACAAGGTTATTACATGCACCAGGGAGTAGGTATGTGGTTCATGTTATTTACTTTGGGTATTGTGTATTATTTTTTACCGCAGCAACTTAATAAACCAATTTATTCCTACAGTCTTGGTATACTTGCCTTCTGGACGCAAATACTTTTCTATACACTTATAGGTACACACCATTTTGTATTTAGTGCTATACCATGGTGGTTGCAAACAATAGCAATTGTTGGTAGTGCAGGGATGATCATTCCGGTAATTGCAGGTACTACAAACTTTATCATGACATTTAAAGGTGCATGGTATAAAATAAAAGACAGCTATACTTTACCGTTCTTTTTAGTAGGTATAATTTTTTATTTTACCGGCTCTATGCAGGGCACGGCAGAAGCATTCCGCTCTACAAATCTGGTCTGGCATTTTACTGATTTTACTGTGGCGCATTCCCATCTTACCATGTATGGTATTATTTGCTTTTTTGTATGGGCAGGTATTTACGCTATTGTGCCACGCCTTACCGGCAAAGAAGCACCACAAATCACCATTGGTGCACATTTCTGGATGGCATTGATTGGTCTTATGTTTTATACTATTCCATTAATGTATGGCAGTACTTTAAAAGGCCTGTTGTGGATGCAGGGAAAACCATTCATAGATGGTGTAATGCTTATGGCACCTTACTGGTTATGGCGTGCAATCGGCGGAAGCCTGATGTGGCTATCGCACATTTTTTTCGCCTACAATATGTATAAGATGATAGCTAAGACAACCATTGTAGATGTAAGAGAACTTGCGATACAAAAACTGGATGAAGAATAAATATTGATATTACCATAAACTTATTTTAATAATCATGGAACTTTTTGATAACCATAAAAAACTTTTCGGCACCGCATTTTTATTTTTTGCAACACTTACTGTCCTGGTTGCAATATTGCCGGCGCTGACCAATCAAAAAAATAATGCGCCCTTACCCAATGCAGTAGAGTTAAGCGCTGATGCGGTAAAAGGTAAAGCGATATATGTAGCCAACGGATGTGTGGGATGCCATACACAACAGGTACGAAATATTGAGATGGATAAAGTATGGGGCAGCAGGCCCAGTATAGCTGCAGACTACGCAGATATGCATCGTACAGATTTCTTTAGAAATACTGCTACGCTGATGGGAACAGAACGTACCGGGCCGGACCTAGCGGATATCGGTACACGCCAACCAAGTAAAGACTGGCAACTGGTGCATTTATACAACCCACGTGCAGTGGTGAAAGAATCTATAATGCCAGCTTACACGTGGTTATTTAATATTAAAAAACAGCCTTCTAAAACGGATGTAGTTGTAAATGTACCGGTAGAATACCTGGATGGGCAACAAGGAAAAGTAGTAGCTACTAAAGATGCTATGTATTTATTAGCATACCTGCAATCTTTAAAACAAACCAAACTACCTGATGGTACTCCTGCACCGGAATTTTTATACAAGCAGGATCTGAAAAAACAGGCAGGTGCAGGTGCTGGTGCGACAGAGTTGGATGGTAAAGCATTATTTACCGCAAATTGCCAAAGCTGTCACCAGGCAAATGGTGAAGGATTGCCAGGTGCATTCCCTCCATTAAAAGGTAGCTCTGTGGTATTGAGTGATAATGAAGAATTGTATGTAGATATTATAATGCATGGATATGCTGCAAGACCTGAATTTGGAGTAATGCCACCGGTAGGAACCAATGCAAATTTTACAGAGAATGAAATTTCCGCCATCATTAATTATGAAAGAAGCAGTTGGGGAAATAACGGTAAAAAAGTAACCCCGGAAGAAATTAAAAAGATACTGGATGTTGTAAAATTAGAACCTCAGAATTAAAATTATTACAATGAAAAAATTAGCAGCAATCGTTGTTCTTTTACTTACTTTTTTTGTAGGAATTGCGTGCCCGCTTTGCGAAAAACAACAGCCAAAAATATTGCAGGGTATTTCACATGGCACCGGGCCGCAAAGCCAGTGGGATATGGTAATTGTATGGGCAATGGTTGCCATCGTTTTAGTTACCTTATTTTATTCAGTAAAATGGCTGGTAAAACCTGGTGAAAAATCGAGTACACATATTAAAAATTTTATTTTAAATATTGAATAATATGGAGGACAAAAGCACCATTTATATTTTTTTAGATGATGATGTAAAACCTATTGCAACCGTTTTATCACCTGTGAGTTTTGAACTGGATACAAGAAAACTGGTTGATGGCAATCATACATTAAAAATTATAAGCAAAGATCCCACGGGTAAGGAAGGGATACGTAAAATACCTTTTGAAGTTCGTAACGGACCATCTATTGCGGTGGAAGGTATAAAAGAGCATGCAGTAGTAGATGGTGTATTACCATTGATGATAAATGCATACGGCAAGGGTGATCAAAAAACTTTTTTGATTGAAGGAAGTGAAACGCCGCAAAGTATACCTGCCTGGGTGTGGATATTGATAATAGGATTTGCAGGTTGGGCAATGTTCTATTTGCTCCGGTATTTTTTAATAAGACAATAATTTTATGACGGCATTAAATGATATAGAAACACTGGATGACATAAAATTAATGGTGAATGAATTTTATGGTAAAGTGAGAGAGAATGAATTGATAGGGTCCATCTTTAATAATGTGATCCAGGATCGCTGGCCACAACATTTAGAGAAAATGTACCGCTTTTGGCAAACGGTTTTATTAGATGATCATACTTATTACGGCAGTCCTTTTTTAAAACATGCAGAGTTACCGGTAGTGCAGGAGCACTTTGATGCCTGGCTTACACTGTGGCATGCAACTATAAATGCCCACTTTGCCGGTACAAAAGCTGAGGAAGCAAAAATGCGGGGCGATAAAATGGCGGTAATGTTTTTATCTAAGTTGGAATACTACAGAAATAATTCTTCAACACCATTATTATGATGGCTTCCAACCTGCATATTTATTTTGTAGCTGCAGCATAATTTAAAGTTTACTTTCTTACAATCACAGGAATAAATTTTTTAAAAAATATAATTATGAATAATTTAAAAGAAAAAATGATCGGCGAAATTGTAGCAGAAGATTACCGCACTGCCTCTGTATTTAAAAATTATGGGATAGATTTTTGTTGCCATGGCAATAGAAGCATCGAGGAAGCCTGTGTGCCGCAAAAAATAAACAGGGAAAAACTTGTATCGGAACTGAAAGAAATAACTAAGCAGCGTCCGCAGATCACAAGTGATTTTCAGTCGTGGCCATTGGATCTTTTAATAAACTATATTGAAAAAAAGCATCACCGGTATGTAAAATCACAATTGCCTGTCTTGCAGGAATATCTTGAAAAGCTCTGTAAAGTACATGGCGACAAACACCCGGAGCTTTTTGAAATAAAGGAATTATTTGCAAATAGCTCGACAGAGTTTATGGTACATATGCAAAAAGAAGAAAAAGTATTATTTCCCTTTATTATGAAAATGGCAGATCAAAATACAGAAAAGAATCTTTCAGTTAATGCTGCATTTGGTTCGGTTGCAATGCCTATAAGCAGTATGATGCATGATCATGATACAGAAGGAGAACGTTTTAGAAAAATAAAGGAACTGAGTGATAATTACACAACACCTGATGACGGATGCAATACTTACCGTGTGGCATATTCGCTTTTACAGGAGTTTGAAAATGATCTTCATCTTCACATTCACCTGGAAAATAATATTCTTTTTCCAAAAGCCATTGAAATGGAAGCTGGTTTAAAAAATTAAATTTAAATATGCTTAAAATAAAGCGTGTATATCTTCCCTTTGATAAGTCAGACGGCTACAGAATTCTGATAGACCGTTTATGGCCAAGAGGACTTACAAAAGAGGAGGTGCATATTGACCTATGGCTTAAAGAAATTGCCCCTTCAGCAATTCTCCGGAAGTGGTTTGCACATGATCGTGAAAAATGGGAAGGATTTAAAAAGTTGTATCGAAAAGAATTGTCAAAGTCTGCCACAGTAACAGAACTCGTAAGAATAATAAAAGAAAAAAAGAAGGTAACGCTATTGTATGCTGCAAAAGACGAAGAGCATAATAATGCGTTACTGCTGCTGGAAGTTTTAAAAGATAAAGTTTAAATCCCTGTTTATGCCAATAAAACGAAACCCAAATATTGTCCTGTTATCTAAAGATCATCACTTCGCTCTTTTATTTTGTTGGAAAATAAGAAATGGATTAAGATTCCAGGCAGATCTGCAAAGAATAAGATCGTACATAAATTATTTCTGGGATACCCATCTGCACAAGCATTTCAGAGAAGAAGAAACAATTCTTTTTAGCGGCATTGATGACCATTTGGTTAAAACAGCACTTGATCAACACAAAGAAATAGCATTACAAATTGATATAATAAATGCTGATAAAAATATTTCAGCAGGTATTTATAATAAGCTGGCAGATATTGTAGATGCTCATATCCGTTTTGAAGAACGGGAATTGTTTCCTCACCTGGAAACCCTGCTTTCAGAAGATGCCCTCAAGAAGATCGGCCTGCAGTTAAATAAAGAGCACAGCATTATTGTAGATGATTACGCTGATGAGTTTTGGCTTAAAAAATAATTTAGAAAATGGCAGCAGGAGAAAAGAGCCCGATCGTGGTAAAAGTAATTTATGATGAAGAGGAATATGTATTAAACACTTTTGCTGCTGAATACCGAAACCTCATGATGCTGATCTTTGACAAAATATATGTAGAAGATTTTGGAGAATGTGGTGGCATGGGAAGATGTGCCACCTGCGTGGTAGAAATAATTGAAAGCGATCATATCCTTCCTGCGTCAGACAGGAACGAAATATCAACTATAAAAAAAACCGGCATTACAGACAGCAACATCCGCCTGGCCTGCCAAATACCTGTGAATGAATTACTGAATAATATTACATTGAAAATTAGACAGGACAGATTTTATTAATTAAGAAGTTACAGCGGGCATTTCTCATGATAATTAATAATCTCAATCGGCGTACGTTCAAATTCATAACTTCCATAATGCGCTGTAATTTCATCCAGCACTTCAACTATATCTTCTGCCGTAGGCAATGTTACCAGGCGTAGACGAAAATCTTTTATACCCGGCAGCCCTTTTAAATAATTGGTATAATGCCGCCGCATTTCAAATATGCCAACTTTCGGGCCTTTCCATTCTACTGATTTTTGTAAATGCGTTTTGCAAACTTCAATCCGCTCTTTCAACGTAGGAGAAGGCAAAATAATTTCATCGTTTAAAAAGCTTTTTATTTCTCTGAATATCCAGGGATAACCAATAGCAGCCCGGCCGATCATGATGCCATCAATACCATAACGGTTCTTATATTCCAGCGCTTTTTGCGGACTGTCAATATCACCATTTCCAAAAATGGGTATGTGCATCCTTGGGTTATTTTTTACTTCTCCAATCAGTGTCCAGTCGGCTTCTCCTTTGTACAATTGGCAACGGGTACGCCCATGTATGGCCAAAGCCTGCACACCAATATCCTGCATCCGCTCCGCTACTTCTACAATATTTCTTGAGTTGTCATCCCAGCCCAATCTTGTTTTTACAGTTACGGGTAATTTTGTGCTTCTAATAACGGCTTCGGTTAAGCGAACCATCAGGTCAATATCTTTTAATACACCGGCGCCGGCACCTTTGCTCACTACTTTTTTTACCGGGCAGCCAAAATTTATATCAACTAAATCAGGATTCACTGTTTCGCAAATTCTTGCACTCATCGCCATGGCATCTTCATCACCACCAAATATCTGAATACCAAAAGGCCTTTCCTCTTCGCTAAAGTCCAGTTTCATCTTGCTTTTCATAGCGTCTCTAATCAACCCTTCACTGCTGATAAATTCGCTATACATCAGGTCAGCGCCATTTTGTTTGCACACAGCTCTGAAAGGCGGATCGCTCACGTCTTCCATGGGCGCCAGCAAAAGCGGAAATTCAGGTAATTCTATGTGGCCTATTTTGGGCATATCTTAGTGTATATTTGCGGCTGCAAATTTACTAATAATACGCATAGAACATGCAATACAAAAGTGTTAAAGGATATTCAGGTTGGGGCCAGTTGGCATTCCTGCTCATTTTTTTAGGAGCCGGGTTCATATTGGCTGCTGTGGCCCAGGTAGTTATTGCTATGCAAATGCTTCCTCCGGGCACATCTTTATTCTCTTCGCCAGATGTAATAATGAAGGCTATGCTGGCACCGGAAAATGTTGGGCTTGCCCGTCTTCTACAGGTTTTAAGTACTTTATTGTTATTATTTGTACCCGCTGTTTTATATTCTTTGGTTACCAACGGAAAAAATCCTTTCTGGCTGGGCTTTAATAAATACATCAATATTTACCAGGTAGGATTAGCATTCTGCATCATTTTTATTGCAGGTGTTGCGGCCGGTCCATTGGAAGACATTACGAAGAGTATTGTTATTCATTTTCCGAAAGTAGATGCGTATGCAAAAAACCTGGAAGATCTTTATAACGAACAGGCATTGGCATTGAGTAATTTAAAAAGCTGGCCCGAGTTTTTAATGGCGATTCTCATCATGGCATTTTTTCCGGCAATGTTTGAAGAAGTTTTTTTCAGAGGAACAATGCAGAATTTGTTGGTACGTTGGTGGAAAAAACCTTTCGCTGCGATTCTTTTTACATCCATTGTTTTCAGCCTCATTCACATGTCTATTTATCTATTTTTAAGCCGGGCTGTTTGAGGGTTTGGATTAGGCTTGCTTTTTT